>JAEUUV010000014.1 GCA_016787285.1 Saprospiraceae bacterium
AGGTTTATATATCCCGTGGTCATGGTGCCGGCCGCCCAGTTGGAAACCGTAAAGCTTCCTGTGCTGCTGGTGATGTTTCCGGAACTGAAGTTCCCTGCGCCCGTCCAGCCGCTCATGGTGAAGTTGCCGCTCACGGTCACCGTGCCGAACGAAAAGTTGCCGCCCGACCAGTTGGGAATGTCGATAAAGCCGTTGCTCAGGTTTACGGTTCCGCCCGAAAAAGCGCCCGTGGTTTTGGAATTGCTGAACAGAAGGTTGCCCGTAGCAATACTGATACCGCCCGAGCTGAAACTCGACAGCGTAGCATCGGTAAAGGTCATGTTGCCGTTGGTGAGGCTTACCGTCGCGTTGGAGGTGTAAGTCATGGTCGCCACATTCTTGATATCGAAGGTGGTTCCGACAGTAAAGGTTCCCCCGTTTTTGGTAAACGACATATTCGAGCCGTCCACTAAGAAATAGCCGCTGATGGCAAGGTTGCCGTTCACGTGGTTGAAGATAAACGGCGTACCCAGCGCGATATAGTTGCCCGCGACATTGAGGTTGAAGCCGGCCCCGGTGAAGGTCGGGTTGTTGGTCACATTGTCCCACTTGAAATCCTTGCAAAAGGCTTCCTGGTTCAGGGTGACGCTTTGCCCGGATGCCGTAAACGAATTGGCATCGAAGATGACGTTGTCGAGCGCACTGGGCACGATGGTATGCTTGACGGCGCCGCCCGAGGTGGTGGCCCAGTGGTTCAGGTCGTTCCAGACACCGGTGCCGCCCACCCAGTAATAATCCGCGGCGTGTATTTCTGCCGGCTGAATAGCCCAAAGAAAAGCGATAAATAAGAAGGTGCGGGAGGGTAATGTGCAGGTGTAAAATCTTTTCATTTTCATGATACAGAATTGATTCAAAATAAATACGCTTGCGCCAATAACGCGGCAACCCCGGAATGCTTCGCCCGGACTTGATTTGCAGGACAATCAATATGGAAAGATCAAAAAAGGAAACAACCGAGGAACCGGCTGTTACCGGGAAACCGCTTCATAGGCAGAAGAGGAGACGACCTTTTCACAAGAACCAAGGATTAAAGATTAAATTAGCCTTCCTGTAAGTGGCTGGACGAACGCAAAGCATATCCATTCCACCTACACTACTGCGTGGGCAAAGGTAGATAGGTAAAAAGGAGACAATTCGGACAATCATGGGGGACAATCCGGACATTATGGGGGACAATCCGGACATCGGCGTGCTGCAGCAGCACTTCGGTCAGGAATCCCAGGGCTGCAAACGGGCAGGAATTTGTCCGTAACTTTGCGGCGTTAAGATGCTTAAATGGCAAAAAGATTCAACATCACCGGCACCTGTTTCCCGGAGCGCCATTTCATGGCAGACGTTTCAAGGAAATTCAAAGTAGCGATTGCCCTCATCAGGAAGGGCAAGTATTTCGCCATCAACCGCCCCCGCCAATACGGCAAAACGACCCTGCTGGAAGCGCTCAGCCGGGAATTGAGCAAATCGGACGAGTGGCTCGTTTTAAGATCAGCTTCGAGGGCATCGGCAGCACGCCTTTTGAAAATGCCGCTGCCTTCTGCGGCACTTTCCTCCGTCTGCTGGAAACACAAATGAAAAAATGGCACTACGACGATTTGGCGGCATTCCTGAAAAATGAGTCCGAACATGCCAAAACCTTGCTCTTGGCAGTTTCACTATTGTTTTATCACCCGCACGGCGCCTACCTGATTTCCACTGACCAAACGCAACGTGTACGTACCTGCCGGGAAACCTGTCAGATCAAGCGGTGCGGAGTATTGCGGCTGGGTCGGCTCGTATTTTTGCTGAAACACCAAACGCCCGCCGGCATCAAACACATCGGTGCGCAGGACGCCTGCCGGCGCCTGGTTCAGCACCAGCAGGTAATATCCGGTGCCCGGGTTGGGGCGCACCGTCATACCCCATGCCTGCTCGGGCGACACCGTGCCGACGTAGTCCACCAGCACAGTATCGGACTCCGCCACACAGCCGTTTTCGTCCCGGACAAACACCGTGTACACGCCGTTCGGCAAATCGGCAAACACCGGCGCAGGCTGATACGTGGCACCGTCAAGGCTGAATTCCAGCGTGCCGGTGCCGCCCGTAGCCGTGGCGGTAATGTCGTTATCGGCAGCATCTGCTGAAATTATCAGGGCCGGCGGGTCGGTCAGCACGGCTTCAATTTGAATCGTGTCACCGAGCGCGTCGGTTATGACCACGGTGTACGTTCCGGCGCTCAGGTCGGACAGGTTGCAGGGGCCGCCGTTGACGCTGCACTCAAACGGCGGCGTGCCCCCGAATACTTCGAGCAAGATAGCGCCGTCGGAACCTCCTGCACAAGCCGGGTTTGTCACGGCTATGTTTCCGGACAAATCCACATAGCTGACCTCGAATTCCACCGTTTCGGTGCATCCGTTGGCGTCGGTCACCGTCACCGTGTAGGAGCCGTTGGGCAGGTTTTCAAATTCGTTGGAATCCTGCGGCGTGCTGCCGTTCAGAGCGTACTGGTAGGGCGAGGTGCCGCCCGTAGCGGCCACGGTTGCCGTGCGTGCCGCCACCAAAGCCGCAGCATTGATCGGGTCGGGTTCCACAAAAACGAACGATTGGGAGGAGACTTCCGTACCTGCTGCATCGCGTACTAAAATCTCATGTACGCCGCCGCCCACATTTTCGAAGAGGCTGTCGGGCTGATACGCGCCGCCGTCGAGGCTGAATGCGTATGGCGGCACGCCGCCTGCGACCGATACCAGTACCGACACCGTCTGGCCTGCGCACAAAATTTCACCGTTTATACCCAGGCCCGCCAGTACAAGCGGCGGCACGGCTACCGTGGACGTAGTGGTGGCGGTGCATCCGTTGGCGTCCCGCACCGTCACGGTGTAGTCGCCGTTGGCAAGTCCGCCGAACGTGCCGTCTGCCTGAAATGTCTGTCCGTCGAGACTGAATGCCAGCGCACCCGTGCCGCCGGATGCCGTGACGGAAATGGTGTTCAGGTTCACGACGGCATTCACGACCATCATCGGCGGTTCGCTAATCGTAGCCGTTTGCACCACGGCTGTATTCCCCGAATCGTCCAGCACGGTCACCGTGTATGTGCCGGTGCTCAGGCCGACAAACACACTGGTCGGCTGAAAAGTAACCCCGTCGAGACTGAACTGATATGGCGCTACACCTCCGATGGCTCCCACGACAAGCAGGCCATCGGCGCCGCCGGGACACGTCACGTTGCCCACGGTAATCAGTTGAGCCGTCAGCGGTCCGACGAATACCGTAACGGTAGCCGTACCCGTGCATCCGTTGGCGTCGCGCAGGGTCACGGTATAGTCGCCGTTAGGCAGGTCTTCGAAGAGTGGTTCCGACTGAAAACTTTGCCCGTCGAGGCTGTACTCGAACGGCGGCAGGCCGGAGTTGGCCTGCACGGAAATGTCGTCATTGGTAGCGGTAGCGCTCAGGTTGAGCGCCGGCGGGTTGTCCACCACGACATTTGCCTCTGCCGTGAACCCGTAATCGTCTGTCACCACCACGGTGTATATGCCGGCAGACAGGTTGCCGAACACATTCAGAAACTGTCCCGTGCCGCCGTTCAGGCTGAACACGAGCGGCGGGGTGCCGCCGGCTACCTGCACGGTGATTTGCGCGGTAGCGCCATCGCGGCACAACAGCGGCTGCGTGACTTCGGCAGTGACGGCGAGGTCGTTTTGCACGACAACGATATGGAAGGTGGCTCCATGAATCCATCCGTTGGTGCCGACATCTGTCGCATCAAATACAAACGCATCGGCAGTAGCGGTATCCCCGCTATTGATGTAGACCAGATCGCCGGACAGGATGTCTGCCTGCGTAAACAAATCGCCGACTACCAGAGGCGAACCGTTCAAAATAAGGGCGCCATATTGGGGCACCGTGAGCAGTGTAAACACCCCGTCGGCGGGATTACCGCTGGAGATGTTGAGTACCAGATTGGCTATACTCAAAGCCTTGGTCGAGCCGCTTGCCAAGGTGAGCGGTGTGTTCACCAGAATTTCTGCAGGCGGCACCTCCTGGTAAAAACAAAACGTCAGGTTCCATTCCACAATGGAGCCGCCGTCTTCGGGGAAAATATCGGCTACCTCCATCTTCCAGGCGCCGTTGACCGGAATGTCGTGGAAGCGGTCGAGCAATTGGATTGGCTGAAAAGCGCCGGCAATGGCGGGCTGGTTGTCGCAGGTATTTTCAAGATCGGTAGCGGTGAGTACGGCTGCATCGTCGAATTCAAGGTCGAGGTTTTCGCCGTTGCAGCCGCTGCTGAGCGCCGGGAAGCCGGGGTGTTCAAACAGCAGGGCGGTGGTACCATCGGGCGCTACGAGCCGGGCGGCCAGATCGCCGACCCAACTGTGATTGATTTTCAGGCCGACATTGACATCGGCGATAACGTGGCTGTCCGATATGTTCAGGCTGGAAGTAACCAGCGCGGCGCTGGTATCGGGTATGGCGATGGGCAGGTCGTTGGCGGCAAACGTAAACCCGCATTCCGGCTGCCCCGTCTGAAAAGCAAAAAAGTCGGAAAAGCCACTTGTGCCACAGGCATTCGTCGCCTCCACCCGCCAGTAGTACACCGTGCCGGCCTGCAAGCCGCTCACGGTAACCGAGGTGGCGTTGGTGGTTTGATCGAATACCGTGTTGCCCGGCGCGAACACCGGAGCGCCGACTGCCACCTGCACCTGATAGGACAAGGCATCCGGGACGGCATCCCAGGAGAGGGTTTGTTTCAGCGGAATGCCCGAAGTACCGTCGGCCGGACTCACGAGGTTTGCGACAGCCGGCTGGTTTTCAATAACCGTCAATTCAAAAGCAGCGGTTCGGGTGATGGTATCGCTTTTGGCCGTGATGGTCAGGGGATATACCCCAGGTTGGTCCAGATTGGCAAATTCAATGGTGACGGCAACGCCGGGCATGGCCGGATTTTCAGAAATAGTAACTGTCGCGTTGGCGGGAGCGCCGTCCACAGACAGGTTGATCGGGCCGTTGAATCCACCGGAGGCAATCAGGCCCACGTCCACAAGCAGGGTCTGGCCGGTACAGCGCTGTTCGGATGAATTGACTGACGTGGAGAGGAAAAACGTGGGAACTAACGGCACTGCGATGGCGAAGTTTTCATCGGAGATATCAAAAAATACATTGCCGACGGACTGCGCCATGACGCGGCAGGTGGTCGAAAGTTGATTGGGCACCTCCACCAGAGCCGAACCGGTATTCGGCACTGAATTGGCCAGTACAAACGGGTAGGTCAGGCCGCCGTCGGTGGAAAGCAGGAGGCGCACCTCGCTGCAATTCACCGGGGCTGCATCCGTGGCGGCTACCTCCCAGGTGACGGTTTTGAACTCGCCGACGTACCAGGTAGTGGCTGTATTGGGGTCTGTAACCACGAACGGGCCTGCATTCCCGGCCACAGTGACTACCATGTTGTCTTCGCCCGTGCAGCCGCCGGTGGGTTTGTTGTCGCGCACCGTCACCCGGAAATTCATGTTGCGGGCCACGCCGGGCAGGCGTTCCCAGGTTGTATTGGCATTGGCGGCCAAATCCTGCAGGCGCGGGAAGTAGCGTGTGGGTGAGGTGCCCGGATCGAAAGATCGGAACATCGGCCCTCCGGCATTGGTCGCCAGCGGCGGCATGGTCGCTATTTCATTGTTCATTTGCTCCCAGCAGTAGGTGATCGGGTCGCTGTCGGCGTCGAAGCCGATGGCCGTGAGTGCAAACGGTGTGGATCTCGGGATGATGTAATCGGCGCCGGCATTCACCACCGGTGCGGTATTGCCGGTGGTGGTTTTGACCGGGCACACATTGCCGGGGCCGGTCGTGATGAAGTTGCCAATTTCTTGCAGGTTAATCGCGTGGAAATAGGCATCGCTATTGGCCTGTATGTTGGGGCTGCAAATACCGGCATACCCCATGATGGTGGATGCACTCCCAGGCTCCATAGCCGTGGCCGGATTGCGCCCGCATGCGTTATTTTGCGTGTGGTCGGCGTCGAACTGGTGCCCCATTTCATGTGCTACATAATCCACATCAAAGGGGTCGCCGATGGGCGCACCGCGCCCGGTCACGCCGCGGGCTTTGGTGGAATTGTTGCACACCACGCCGAGGCCGGCAATGCCGCCGCCGCCGGTGCTGAACACGTGCCCGATGTCGTAGTTGGCCGAGCCGATGATCGTGTTGCACTTGCTCTGGTTTTGCGTGAGCATGGAAGAGCCGTTGCCGTTGGAGTAGCCGTCGGTAACCGGGTCGAGGAAAATTAGCGTGTCGTTGTTGGCGATCAGTTGCATGGTCACAGACAGGTCGCGCTCGTAGATGCCGTTCACGCGGTTCATCGTGGTGTTCATGGCCGCCAAAATCAGTGGCTTGGTCCCGCCGTGGAAATTGGCGTATTCGCCCGTACAAGCCAGTGCCAGGCGGTAGCGGCGGAACGTGCAATCGCCCACCGCATCCGGTGCCGGGTTTTGTGCCTTGTCTTGCTGCGCAATTTCTTCATCGAGCGAACAAGCGAAGGGTTCCTTCGCGTCGAGGTCTTGTTTGCGGTACACGATGCAGTGCTCGCGGTCGCCTTGCCGGTAGGGATCAATAAAAATCGGGGCGTGGCGGGTCGAGCGGATCATGGCGTGAAATCCCTGCGGGGTCAGGTCGCATTTCAGCGAAGCCGTGGGATCATCAATGCCCGTGCCGGTGTAGCAGCGGATTTCGGGGTATTTGGCCTGCAAAGCCGGCGCCATCACGGACGCCTCGGCTACGAGAAAACGCTCCCACGTACCATCGGGCATAGGCAGAGAAAGTACTATTGCCTCCTGTTCGGCGCCCCCGGCCGGTTTGAACCGGTCGGGGGCGGCAGACAGGATGGGCTGGAGTTGTTCCAGGCTGAGTCGCACGGTGCGGTATTGCTTCGGCGCAATATGCCGCACGGAATTTCGCGCAGCGGGTATGGCGTTTTCAGAAATGTCGGTGAAGTAGTTTTGGGCATTCAAGGCGCCGGCGAGTGCCGGCAGCAAGCAGCAAAGGAGATATTTGAGCATAACGCGCAAGAGGTTGTACGGAAAAAACAGGAAGAGCCTTTGGTAAAAAAAGCGAAATGTAGGGCGCTTGCGGCGTGTGTGGAACCCGGGAATTGATTTTCGTCTGCCAACGTCCAAAAAAACACGGGCGAAGGGAAAATGGATACTTTTGGGCGGCCATTTTTGCCCCCAGTCACCAACAAGACAAATCATGCCCTCCGTGTTCCGTCCGCTTTTTGTCATTTTGAAAAAATCCGTCCGCTCTGCGGGATGGGTAGTGCGGTTGATCGCATTCACTACCTTCGCACTTTGCCGGCAGCCGGCGTTTTCCCAGGCCATCAAAGACGGCGACAACCTCGTGCCAAATCCCGGCTTTGAACGTTTCGCCGCCCCGCCGGTAGGCTGGTCATACAAGGGCGCGTATTTTGGGCAGGTGGTCAAATACTGGTTCAGCGCGTCCACCGCCAGTCCCGACGTGTACGGCCCCGGCGTAAAGGTGCCGCAGGACTGGGCGGAAAAAGGGTTTGGCCAACAAAAACCGCACGGCGGACGCAGTATGGCCGGCCTCACGCTCTACGGTTGCACCAACGGCAAGCCGCACTGCCGCGAATACGTGGAAATCCAGTTGGCCGAACCACTCGTGCCCGGACAAACCTACCTCGTGGAATTTTGGGTGAGCTCCCTGCCCCGCGCCCTGCAGATCAATAACATCGGCGCCTGGTTTTCGGAAAAACGCGTCGAGCGGCTGGCGGATGAGCAGATTTTGGCCGCGCCGCAGTTTTCTGCCAAAACCGTCGCCCGGGCGGCGGAGGGCAAATGGCTGAGACTCGGCGGGCAGTTCACTGCCGAAAACGAAGCGGAATACCTCCTGCTCGGCAATTTTTTTGAAGACAGGGACACCCGCACCGAGGCCACCGACCCCGAAGGGTTCAACTACGCCTACTACTACTTCGACGATGTGCTGGTGAAAAAAATACCGCCGTTCATTCCCGTGCCGGTCAAACCCGACGACCTCACCCGGCAGCCGCTCGAAACGGGCAAGGCCATTCAGTTGAAAAACCTGTACTTCGAGTTCGACAAGCACGAACTCATGCCCCGTTCCTACGTCGAATTAGACAAACTGCTGCGCATCCTGCGCGAAAACCCTACCCTGCACATCTCGATCACCGGCCATACGGACAACATCGGCGGCACGGACTACAACAAGTGGCTTTCCCGAAAACGCGCGCAGGCAGTGTGGCAGTTTTTAGTGGACAACGGCATCCCGGCAAGCCGGCTCAAGTATCTCGGTATGGGCAAGGCGCGTCCCATCGCGAGCAACCAGACGGAGGCCGGGCGTTTTCAGAACAGAAGGGTGGAGTTTGTGGTGGTGAAGCGTTGAGGAAGGGGTCAATCTGTTGCGGATTTGCTACGTCCGTCAAGCGCATTTTGCCATCTGCAGCCATCATCTTCAAAAATGAGTCATCCCGAATCCTGGATTTCTCCAAAACTCGGGATGATTCATGTTGTTTGCCTGCACGTAAGTGCCCTTCAGTTCAATTTTTCCAAATCCCGGATCAAAATCGAGTTCCGGTTGAAGTGGATGAGGTTGGACTTGCGCAGTTCGTTCAGAATGGCGGTCACCGTTTGGCGGCTGGCGCCCACGAGGTTGGCGATGTCCTGCTGGGTGAGGCCGTGTTTGACCAGTGTCTCGTAGCCCACCTGCCGGCCACGCTCGCCGGCGCTTTCTTTCAAAAACTCCACGATGCGGGTGCGCACATCCTTGAGGATGAGCGACTCCCACTGGCGTTCGGCGCGACGCAGCCGGTCGCCGAGGTACAGCATCACTGCCTGGGAAAGGGCAAAGTTGCGCTCCATGAATTGTTTGAAATCGGCCACCCGGATCGTACAGTACTTCACGTCCTGGTTCATAGCGCTGGCAAATTCGGCGCGGCGGGCTTCACCCGTCAGGCCCAGTTCGCCAAACATGGTTTGGGGATGCTGGATACTCTTGATGATCTCGCGGCCATCCGGCGAATAGATGCCGATCTTGATGGTGCCCTGCAGCAGCAGGCAGAGATAATCGCTTGGCTCATCGGCCAGGTAGATGTACCCATGTTTGTAAGCGGTGCGCAGTTCGGCCATCAGGGCAAATTCGCGCAGTTCATCCGGTGTTAAGGCGGAAAGGATTGGGAATCGTTGTAGCATGTACAGTACGTCCATGGTAGAAGATTGTTACGGATTAGAAATGAAGATTGGTTGACAGAGGCAGCAAACCAAGAATTATGCCAAGGGTGTGTTTATTCCGGCATTTCGCCGCGAATTGACTTTCAAGGCTTTACTTTTACCCGCGCAAAAAACGGCCTGTGTCGCATGGTGTCGTTTTTCACTACCCAACTTGTGTTACTATGTTAACAGTCAAAGCGTTTTCCCTGCTCACGGAGTTCGACATCTCCCTTTTCCAGTCCGGCAAGCATTTTCGTATGTATCAAAAACTGGGCAGCCACCTCGTGGAGTCCGAGGGCGAACAGGGGGTGTATTTTGCCGTGTGGGCGCCGCATGCCCGTCAGGTATCGGTTACCGGCAACTTCAACGCATGGAATCCCAAGAGCCACGTGCTCCTGCCCCGCTGGGACAAAAGCGGCATCTGGGAGGGATTTATCCCGAAACTCGGGAAGGGAACGGTGTACAAATACCACATCACCATGCCCAACGGGAAGGGCCTGGACAAGGGCGACCCCTATGCACTCCGCTGGGAAACGCCACCGCAAACGGCTTCCATTGTATGGGACCTTGACGACTACCGCTGGGACGATCAAACCTGGCTCGAAAAACGCCTGCAACGCGCCGGAAAGCCCCAGCCCTGGTCGGTGTACGAAGTGCATCCCGGTTCGTGGAAAAAAATACCTGAAGATGGAAACCGCTCGCTCAATTTCCGTGAACTGGCCGATGAACTCGTGCCCTACGTCAAGGATATGGGCTTCTCCCACATCGAACTCATGCCGGTCATGGAGCATCCCTACTTCCCGTCGTGGGGCTACCAGATCACCGGCTACTTCGCCCCCTCAGGCCGTTTCGGGTCGCCGGAGGATTTTATGCACTTCGTGGACGTATGCCACCGCGCCGACATCGGTGTAATTCTCGACTGGGTGCCTTCGCATTTCCCCGGCGACATCCACGGGCTGTACCTGTTCGACGGCTCGCACTTGTACGAATACGCCGATATGCGCCGCGGTTTTCACCCCGACTGGAACAGCTATGTGTTTGACTACGGCCGCAACGAGGTGCGCTCGTTCCTGATCTCCAACGCCCTGTTCTGGCTCGACAAATACCACATTGACGGCCTGCGCGTGGACGCCGTGGCTTCCATGCTCTACCACGACTACTCCCGCAAGGAAGGCGAATGGATACCGAATGTTCACGGCGGACGCGAAAACCTGGAAGCCATTTCGTTTCTGCGGGATTTCAACGAAGCGGCCTACAAAAACTACCCAGGCATCGAAACTATAGCCGAAGAAAGTACTGCTTTCCCGGCTGTCAGCAAACCCGTCTGGGAGGGCGGCCTGGGGTTCGGTCAGAAATGGATGATGGGCTGGATGCACGATACGCTCAACTACTTCAAACGCCCGCCCGTGTTTCGCCGCTGGCACCAAAGCGAGGTCACCTTTTCGATGGTGTATGCGTTTTCGGAGCGGTTCATGCTGCCCCTCAGCCACGACGAGGTGGTGCACATGAAAGCCTCCCTGCTGTACAAAATGCCCGGTAACGAGTGGGAAAAATTTGCCAACCTGCGTGCACTCTACGGCCACCAGTGGACGCACCCCGGCTCACAAATTCTGTTCATGGGCGGCGAATTCGGGCAAACCACCGAATGGAGCCACGACCGCGGTGTGGTGTGGGATCTGCTGAAATACGATTTTCACAAGGGCTGCCAGGAGTGGGTGCGCGCGCTCAACCACCTGTACACCGAACACCCGGCGCTGTGGTGGCACGCATTTTCACCCGAAGGCTACGAGTGGATCGGCGGCGACGACACCGAAAACTGCGTACTTGCCTACCTAAGAAAAGGCAGTCCAACCGACAAAGTGCTGCTTGTGATCTGCCATTTCAAACCGGGCATTTTGGAAAACTACACCGTCGGAGTACCCTTTGGAGGCGTATGGCGCGAACTGCTCAACAGCGACGACTCCCGTTTCGGCGGCAGCGGTACAGCACTCAACGGCGAATTGAACGCTGAAAAAAAAGCCTCGCACGGAAAAGATTTTTCCCTTACGTTCAAACTCGCGCCGCTGGCTGTCCAGATTTTTGAAGGCCGGGATTTGCCCAAAGCAAAGCCCCCAAAAAGTGGGAAACAGGCCGGAAAAGCGCCGGCGAAACCGAAACCGTCCGAGAAAAAACAGCCTGACAAACCCGGAAAAAACAATGTCGGCAAAGATTCGCCGAAAAGTGTCGGTATGTAATCCGGGCCTCGGACACCGACATTGGACTTATTGCGTACATTTGCCGGACTTTTTGAGGAATCCCGTTTTTTTCATCATACGCCCAGTCTGCTCCCGGCATGGACATCACGGCCGCACAACTTGCCACCCTACTCAAAGGCACCCTTGAAGGTGACCCCACTGCCACTGTCCGTCAGCCGGCGCGCATCGAAGAAGCCCAGGCGGGCGACTTTGCTTTTTTGGACAATCCCAGGTACGAATCCTATGCGTACACCACCAAAGCCTCCATTTTGCTGGTGAACAAATCGTTTCAGCCTGTTCAGCCCGTAACGGCCACGTTGATTCGGGTGGATGATGTGCGCAGCAGCCTGGCGTCTTTGCTCGAAATTTTCAACGACATCGTGTCACCCAACGGCATTCCGCCTCAGGTGGATGCTATGGCCAGTGTGCATTCCAGCGCCCAGATCGGTGCGCAAAGTGCCGTCGGTGCGTTTTGTGTGGTAGATGCCGGCGCCGTTATCGGGGATAACTGTACCCTGTACCCGCAGGTCTTTGTGGGCCGAAACGTGCGCATCGGCAACAATTGCAAACTATACCCGGGTGTGCGCGTGATGCACAACTGCATCATTGGCGACAACTGCGTGCTGCACCCCAATGCAGTCATCGGTGCCGACGGATTCGGGTTCGCGCCACAGCCCGACAACTCCTGGAAAAAGGTGCCGCACGTCGGCAATGTAGTGCTGGAAACCCGCGTCGAAATCGGCGCCAACGCCTGCATTGACCGGGCGGCTCTCGGAAGCACCATCCTGCGCGAAGGAGTCAAAATTGACAACCTCGTACATATTGCTCACAATGTGGAGGTGGGCAAAAACTCGGTAATGGCCGCTCAGGTCGGCGTGGCGGGCAGCACCAAAATCGGCGAAAACGTACAGCTCGGCGGCCAAACCGGTATTGCCGGCCACCTCACCATCGCCGACGGTACACGGGTGCAGGCGCAGAGCGGTATCGCTTCTTCCGTGCGCGAACCCAACCAGGCCCTCTTCGGTGCGCCTGCCATTGACTACAACGACTTCGTGCGCGCCTACGTCGTGTTCAAAAACCTGCCCGAACTTCAGAAGAAAGTGCGGGCAATGGAGCGCATTTTGAAGGAAATGCGCGCGGAGTAGTGTTCGTCGCAAAGGCGCGGCGAGGTATGGTCTCAAGCCAAAACTTTAACAGTACTTCACCTGCCGGGCAAGTTGCTTTTTCAACATTGCGTGCTACATTTGTACGCGTTTCATCCTTTTTTGTTCACCAAAAACGATTTACACTATGTTATCTCACCGCTCACCGCTCACCGCTCACCGCTCACCGCTTCGCATTAACCTTGCTCATGGTTGTCTGGTCAATAACCTCCTCTAAAGCCCAGGTAGAGTGTGGTACGCCGGACATTTCTCTTGAACAACGGCTTGCCTTTCTTGAAGAAATTGACTCGATAAGTGAAAACAATGTAGCAAGTGGAAGTGTCGCTGCCGACGGCTTATGGAAAGTAGGCGTATGGTTTTATCACCTGCGCCGTACAGATGGTACTTCGAACAAGCAAAATCCTGATCCGTATCAAGCCATAGCTACCGTGAATGGCTATTTTAGCGGACTCTTCGATTTTGTTGTTTGTGGCTCCACCAACATTGACAACGATGATTATTACGAACTTGACCTTGGAGCCGACCTGAACGATTTATGGGCCGACATCGCGGCACTAAATGAGCCTGCTTCCGACAAATGCTTACGCATTTTTTTGTTGGGAGGAAGCACGATCTACCTGAACGGCGCACCTTACGCAAGCGGATACGGGAATGACCCGATCACCACCAGCCATCCCGGAGTTTTTGTCGCGAATATGTCAGACAAGAACTGGGCGCATGAAATAGGACACTTTTTTGGCCTGCCTCATACATTCATCGGTGGATCAAGCAGACAGTATGTGCATCACCCTGCCCAACCGCTAAACCATCCGGTTAGTATCAATGGAGTCACATTTACCTGCCATCAAACGGGCGATGGATTCTGCGATACGCCTGCTGACCCGGGGCAATGCAGTTTTGGTAGCAATTGCCAGTTTCTTTCATGCATCAATGCGCCTTTTGACCCGCTTGGCCTGCCATACAACCCCGACCCAACCCTGCTAATGAGCTATTATACCAGTTGTAGCAACCGCTTCTCCCTGGAGCAGCTGCAGCTTATGCGCACACTCTATTTGTGGCATCCCGACTACGCCTATTTGAAAACACCGCCTGAGGCTTGCGTTTCACCGACGTATGGACACATCGAACGGAACTGTGATGGGATTACCACCCCTATTGACCCAATTCTCCCACTAGTATACGTCCCGGTCGAAGTTCGCGACGAAGCGGCGCCCTACTGCAACCCACAAGACAACAAAACCGATCTTTTAGGGCGCTACCTGACCAAGCCCTGCGCGATGACCGGCACGCGTCGCTGGTCGTTGCCGGATCGAAACTACATCAACAACCCGTACAACGGCGTTTCAACATTCGACATCGTTCGAATCAACCGGCATATCCTTGGTGTAGAACCGTTTACCAACCCCTATCAAATGATCGCTGCGGATGTCAACAACAGTGCCGGCATCACAACCTTTGACATGATTCGCATTCGACAACTGATTCTTGGACTGATTACCGAATTTTTGCCCGGGATCAACTGGCGCTATGTGCCCAAGTTTTACACCGAGGATCAAGCCTTTTGGAATCAGTTCAGCGTTAACCCGTTTACTGCAACGACTACCGACCCCTTCATCGGCGCAGTTAGAAAATATAGTGACAACCAGGTAGGCTTAATAGTGCCCAACCCAAAAACCTGGATGGATTTTGTCAGCCTGCATACCGATTCGGGCTTGGCTGGCACAGAGACGGCATGGTCGTTCACCGGCATCAAATTAGGTGATGTCAACTGCAATGCCATCACGGAAGGAAGTCTGTTTGTCGGTGATGATCATGAATTTTTCGTTGACCAGTCCAGTCTTTCGAATGTGAGTTTTTCCGGCACCCGTCGCATCCAGGTTGTCGCCTCTGCGCCGGAGGAGGCCGTCGCCTGGCAATTCGGCGTGCGGTATGTGTCCGATTCATTGTCCGTGTTCAACTTGGCTGCGGGCACGGACTCCGAACTTTTCGATGCAGAAAACTTCAGCATTGCGCCGGGCGGATCATTGAACACCCCCGGCCACGTTCGAGCGATATGGTATGCCGAGGACAACGAACCTGTTGACATCCACAACAAGGTGCTCTTTGAGTTTGATGCCGGAACCAGTCAAGGCATGGTGGATATCACCGAGGTTTTTCAGTTGGACAAAAACGTGCTGCCCTTCTTTTTCTACAACGCCGACGGCGAGCTAATCCCCAACGTATCGCTCACGCTCCACATCGCAGAAGTGCCGCAGGGCTTTCGCAAGCCTGTTCTGCCCGGCACGGTCAGTTCATCCAAACCGCTAAGGGTCAAAACCTATCCTGTCCCGTTCTCTACCGGGGTGGATTTCGCCTTCGACTTGCAAAAGGAGGGGCCTGTATATCTCGACGTTTTTGACGCAACAGGGGCGTTGGTCAGCAGCCTCAACACAACGCTTCCCGCAGGGCCAAACGAGCTCAATATTTCCGATCTGGCATCACGCCCATCGGGATTTTATTGGTACGTTCTTCAGACAGATGATTTGATCGCCCGCGGCAAGATCAACAAAAAGTAAGCTCATTTTCCTTACAACCCGTTTGTTTCCGGCAGGGAGGAACGCCTTTCCCTGCCGGATTTTCCCTTCGTATCGCTTTTCAAAAACCATCGCTTCCATGCGCTCTTTCATCTTGCTCTGCCTTTTCATCTATTTCACCAACCCTGGTTTCGCCCAAGCCCGGCACTACGTCAACCAGAACGCAAGCGGTGGCGCCCAAACCGGCGCCACTTGGACGGATGCCTTCACCGACCTGCAACAGGCCCTTTCCGCTGCCGCCGCGGGCGACTCAATCTGGGTGGCCGCAGGCGCCTACAAGCCGACAAACACAACTAACCGCACCGTATCATTCGTGCTTAAGGACGGCGTGGCCCTGTTCGGCGGTTTTGCCGGCAATGAAACCGATCTGTCGTTTCGCAACTTCAATCTCAACAAAACCATCCTCAGCGGCGACATCGGTGTACCCGGCCAACCTGCCGACAACGCTCATCATGTCGTACGCGGTAAAGGTCTTGGCAGCGCCACGGTGCTGGACGGATTTACCATTCGCGACGGATACTCGTACGACCAATTCACTCCGGTACAGCTTGATCGGTATGGCGCAGGCATGCTGCTGGAAGGCTCAAACAACCTGACCGATTCACGCCCCGTCATCCAAAATTGCGTTTTTGAGCACAACCATGCCAACAATGGCGGCGGTTTGTGCGCCACCTGGTCGGACTTCGGCAACCCCGAGCAGTTTGTCGGTACGGTGAACCCGGTACTACGCAACTGCACCTTCAGCCGCAACACAGCCTCATCTCAGGGCGGGGCATTTTACAAAAACAGCCCTTCGGCTCCTTCCGATACGTTTGTGCTGGAGGATTGCAAGTTTCTGGACAACAAGGCATATATCGGGAAAGGCGGAGGCATATATTTCGATGCCACAGCCAACTCAAGCACGGTAATCCGACGCTGCGTGTTCGAGCGTGACTCATCCTTCGGCGATGCCGGTGGGGCAGTTGCCTACTATGCCAGCCCGCCCGATTTAAGCACCTACACGTTGCTGTTCGATTCATGTGCCTTTCGGGGAAACATGGCTCTCGAAGGCGGTGCGTTTTTGTTCGATGGTTACACGGGCTTTGTACAAGGCGAAGGTTTGGCACTCAATTGCAAAATGTTGAACTGCCTGTTTGAAGAAAATTTAGCGAGGTTCATTGATGGATCTGCATATTATTTCTTCTTAGGTTTTAATGCAAAAATTGACATAGAAGTAGAAGACTGTGTATTCGTCGGCAATTTGGCAAATGATATTACTGCTCACATATCCTTCTTCCAAAACAATGAGTCGCATTTAAAAGTAAATCGCTGTTTGTTTTATGGAAACAAAGACCCAAATGGACCTAATCGCTTGTGCCTAACATTCAATCATGGAGGAGGGGCTTTTAATGTAACAACTACCGAAATTACCAACTGTGTTTTTTTTGACAACGGCGGAGGGGTGGCCGCCACCTCCGGCGCTCGGAACCAAAGCACCACCCGCATCGCCAACTGCACCTTTTTCGACAACAACGAGTACATCTTTGTCAAGACCTGGGACCCGATTTTCAACGATTCTACCCAGTATTTCAACGACTTCTTCATAGACAACTGCATCATCTGGGAGCCGGGCACGGACCTGCGCAAAATGTTCTACAACAACGAGCCGATGGTGAGCAACATGTACGGCTACCGCCTCAACAACACCCTGCTCAACCTGACCGACAGCACCAGTGTGCCCGGCGCAGCACAGGCGTTTCAGAGCAACATCCTGCGCGGCATACCGCCGGGTTTTCAGGATTCGCTTGCTGGCGACCTCCGGCTGCTGCCCTGTTCCCCGGCGGTGAACAAGGGCAACAACGATATTCCCCTCGGCATGGGTTTGCAGGATGATCTGGACGGCCTGCCACGCATCCAATACGGTAAGGTGGATTTGGGTGCTTACGAGCAACAGGACTCCTGCGAGTCGGTGAGTACCACGGCAGCGCCCGGCACCTTGCCGCTGTCATTGTGGCCTAATCCTTCTTTAGATGAGTATCTTCATTTTCAAGTTCCCTTGGCTGAGGGCAGCATCGGTACGTTGATGGTTTTTGATGCACATGGCAGAATGGTTTTTCAAAAGGAAATAATAGTCTTTCCAACCAATACAGTGCATCTAGACCTTTTGCAAGCAGGTTTTTATATAGTGCATCTGAGAACGTCCGAGGGCGAATTCGCCGGAAAATGGGTTCGGTTGCGGTAAAAGAAGCCTCCGCGTCTCTGCGATAAAAAATGCTCCGCCCGGTTCACGGCGCCAGCCGTTCAATTTTCCAGCCTCTCTCCGTGCGGGTGTACAGGATGCGGTCGTGCAGCCGACTTTCCCGGCCTTGCCAGAATTCGATTTGTTCGGGCCGCACGCGGTACCCACCCCAGAATGGGGGCAAGGGCAGCACTTCGTCGTGTTTGAATGTTGTAGTCAGTTCGTGCACCTTGTCTTCCAGCAGGTTTCGGCTTTCGATCGGGCGGCTTTGCGGGCTGGCCCACGCGCCGATCTGGCTCTCCTTCGGGCGGCTCTGGAAATACGCCTGCGACTCGGCCTCCGTCACGCGTTCCACGGCGCCCTCGATACGTACCTGTCGCTCCAGTTCGAGCCAGGTAAACAGCAGGGCGGCCCGTGGGTTGGCGTCCAATTCGGCGCCTTTCCGGCTTTCGTAGTTGGTGTAAAAAACAAAGCCCTGGTGGTCGTAGCCTTTGAGCAATACGGTGCGGGCGCTGGGCCGGCCTTCCCGGGTAGCCGAAGCAAGAGTCATGGCGTTGGGTTCGGGCAGTTCACTTTCGAGCGCCTCCCGAAACCAGTGGCCAAACTGCTCGACAGGATCGGCTTTGACATCGGATTCGGAAAGCGATTCCTGGGTGTAATTGCGCCGAAGCGCGGCGATATCGGGTGAAGAAGTGGTCATGGCGTGTATGTTTTTTCTTCGGGCGAAAGTAGCCGGCGCCGGGCAGAATTCAGTCTTGCCGCGCAAATTTTCGTTTTCTTTGCCGCGCACTTTTTTTCATGACCCCGCAAATTTATCGGACATATGCTTGTCAAAGCCTCCAGTATCACGAACCTGACCGACGCCCGCTACTTCGCTGCCAGAGAGGTGGCCTACCTGGGATTCAATCTGGAAGAAAACTCCGGAGACTACCTCGATCCCATGTACATGAAAGCAATCCGGGAATGGGTACAAGGCCCCAAAATCGTCGGGGAATTCAATCAAACACCGGCTTCGTTTGTGCGCGAAGCTGCAGCATTTTTCGGCCTGGAGGCAGTGCAAGTACCCTTGCTGGATAATTTACAAGACCTGGCAGGCCTGGAAGTCATTTTGTACTTAACGGGCACATCAGACCCTGATACCCTGGCGCCGGTGCTGCGCCGGAACAATCTACTCGCAGCCTGTTTTCTGCTCGATTTTTCCACACCGGAACAAACAGAAGCGCTACTGGGACCAGAATCGAGAGCCTGGAAAGAGTTGTTTGCAGAATATCCCGTACTCCTCGACGTGCATCTGCCTGTGAACGAGTTGCCCGCACTTTTGCAAAAACTGAATCCTGCGGGGCTTGCCTTGCGGGGCGGGGACGAAGAACGGGCCGGCGTCAAATCATTCGAGGAAATTGACGCAATTTTCGAGGTACTGGAAAGTGTCGGGGGCGTATCCTGAAGCACTGTTTCACCGCAGCGGCGCAGCGTTTTTTTGATAAGCAAACTCCGCGTCTTTGCGCCGCTGCGATGAAAAGGTTGACGCACCTCACCTATTTTACTACCAGCACGCCGGCAGCCTCGAAGGCCACTTCGCGTTCCGGCTCGGTGATGGCGGCAATTTCTTCAGCCGATTTGCCGGCATCTTCGGCATAGTGGCGCAAATCCTCCACCGAGGTTTCGGAAATGAAGGCAAACCCGTCAAGCACGACCCGTTTGCCGGTCAGGTCTTTGGGCATGAAAAAAGCGTAGTCCTTGAAGGTTACACGCATTTCCGGTATACCCGGCTGATCGGATACCAGCATCATCCAGCAACCCTTTTTCTGGCAGACCTCCCCTACCGTACCGCTTATTTTTATAGCCAACGAATCGGTGTTGGCCATTTTCGGCACAAGTTCTTCATAGGTGACGGCGTTGTCGGCCGTGATGGTGGCGCCGAAGTGTTTTCCGTCATCCGTCGTGGAGGAAGCGGGCTGGTCGCCGCCGCAGGCTGCCAGAAAGATGGCTGAAGCAAAAACGAAGAAGAAATTTTTTACCATAAATACGTTTTTTTCAAATTACTGAAAATCAAAATATTGGCCTGATGTTTGGCGCTGCAAATGTACAAATTCAAATTGATCCTGATACGACTGGCACAATATTCGGGTAGTCGCCGTGTTCTTGAACGCCTGCTTTTTCGGGTATGCGCATCCCGATCCGACCTGACAAGTCCGCAAACCGATTCGATCTGTTTGTGTTTCCTTTAATCAATGTTTAACAGTATTTGCACCCTTCCTGCACACCCGCTTTCGTTAAACATCTCAAAATTACTCATTCTTATGAAGGGTCTCGTTTTTTTCATCGTCCTCCCAATCGTTATTATTCTCCAAAACCAAACCTCCCTGTCGGCGCAATGCCTGGACGGCAATTGCCGCAACGGCATTGGTACCTACCGTTTTGCCAACGGCGACCGTTACTCCGGCGCATGGGTCGCCGGCCAGCCACACGGCAAAGGCAAGTATAACTGGGTTTCCAAAGAGCGCTATGAAGGCGACTTCAAGTTCGGCAAATTCGACGGCACCGGCACCATGTTCTACCCCGACGGCGCCTACTACACCGGCGGCTGGAAACAAAACCAGAAACACGGTCAGGGTCGCCTGATTCGTAACGACGGCTCGGTGTCGGAAGGCGTTTGGGCGAACGGCAAACTGACCAGCCAACAACCGGCTACAGCCAATGTCCAAAAACCCGCAGCCACCCAATGGCCGACTGCGAACAACCAGCAACGGCAATCAGGCGGAAAAACCGACGTAGCCGGGCTGCGCAATTGCAACTCCATCTACTGTCGCAGCGGCTCGGGCTATTACGACTACCCCGACGGATCGCGCTGGATCGGTGAATTCAAAAACGGCGT
>JAEUUV010000025.1 GCA_016787285.1 Saprospiraceae bacterium
GGGGTGACTGTCAGTCACCCCGCCACTATACTGCCCAATCACCCGAACATAGCCTTGTCGAACCGCAGCGCCACTTCGTTCCAGTTGACGACGTTGAAAAACGCGCCGATGTAGTCTGCGCGTTTGTTCTGGTGCTTCAGGTAGTAGGCGTGCTCCCATACGTCGAGGCCGAGGATGGGTGTGCCGGTTTTGGCCGCGATCTGGAGCATGAGCGGGTTGTCCTGATTAGGCGAGGTGGTGATGAACAAGCCCTTGTCCTTGCCCACGCACAGCCATGCCCAGCCGGAACCGAACACGCTTTTGGCGGCATCGGAAAACGCGGTCTTGAACTGGTCGAACGAGCCGAAGGTGGTGTTGATTGCCGTGGCCAACTGGCCGGGTTGGAGGGCGTTTCCGCCTGGCGTCATGATTTGCCAGAAGAAGGTGTGGTTCCAGTGGCCGCCGGCGTTATTGCGAATTTTTTTGTCCGCGTCGGCGGTGGTGATGCGGGCGATTATGTCGTCCAGTTCATATTCGGCGTACACGGTGTCTTTGACGGCGTCGTTCAGGTTGTTCACGTACGCCTGATGGTGTTTACCGTGGTGAATTTCCATGGTTTGTTTGTCAATATGCGGCTCAAGTGCATTGGCGGCGTAGGGCAGCGGAGCCATGGCAAAGGGCGTGGTGCGCCGGGCCTTGGGCGGCGGCAGGGTCAGTTTTTTGGTGTCGCCGGCTTTTTTCCCGGGCGTACAGGCAGAAACAAGCGGCGCTACGGCAGCGCCAATGGAGAACAGAAGACCGGTTTTGAGAAACGTGCGTTTTTCCATGATGAAAAGGCAGATTTAAGTTTTGGATGAGAAAAAAGTGTTTGTGTATGCAAGGTTACGGACTTCGGGAATGCAGCGCTCAATCTCCCCCCACAACTCTTCCAACTGCGCCGTTTTGTCCGGCCGGGGTGCCATGCCTGCTACGGCCTCCTTCAGTTTTTCCTGCATTTGAGTGGCGTCCAAACGCCCCGTCCGGTTGGCCGCTACGGCATAAAACCAGGGAATGGTGGGCAGGTAGCCCGACTTGGACGCGTACGTGCGGTCGAGTTCGAGTAGCTGGTATTTCTCGGTCAGGTGCATGATTTTTTTAAAACTGTGTTGCGCCAGCAAGGCTTCGAGGTACGCGCTGAAAAATGCGTGCCACCGGTGTTCAAAAATCTCCTTGCGGTAGGCGCGGAGGTACGTATCGGCGTAGTTTTCGGCCGCGCGGTGCTGACCGGTGTGGTGCAGGCAGCGCAGGTAGTGTGCCACGAAGCCGATTTTGTTGTGAAAACTGTGGGTTGTGCGGCTTTCCGGGAGAGCGGCTTTCATCACGGCAAGCGCTTCCGCGTACTTTTTCCGGCGCAGCAACACGCCGCACAGGTTGTTCACGTAATGGATGTAGTCGGCAGTTTTTACCCGGATGGACAGGTAGCCGTAGTACTCGGCATCGTCGTATTCCTGAAATCGGCTGTGCAAGAGCAGGCGGTTGCCGTAGTAATTGATGAGCAGGCGTTTGGAGTAATATTTTCCCTGGCTGAACAGCCCGTCGAGCACCTGATACCGCTCCCGGAGTGGCTCGAAACGGCGGTAGTTGTAGTAGATAAACGTGAGCCGCACGAGCGCCATGTAGCGGTTCCAGCCGTCAAGGGTGTCGTCGTGAAAAACCTCCGCAAGCCAGGGTTCCCACTGGATGCTGTCGGATGCCCGGGTGGAATATTGTCGCACGATGTCTGCCGTAGCCTCGTGCAGGCGCTCGCGCACACTGCGTGCATGCTCGTATGCAGGTCGGTATTTTTCCAAAAAATCCTCCACTGCGCGGTGCTCTGCGTAGCGCATACGGATGAGTAAAAAGTGCCGGTACAACTGAGCCAGTTCGAAGCACTTGGCAAAATGGTAGGCAGTGGGCGTAGTCGCCCGCAAATGCGCCAGCAGGCGCTCCTCCTGCAGCGGCGCAATGCTGTCGGTCTCGATTTCCCGCTCCGCCGTCAGCAGCCATTCGTACTCGGTGTCCACGTCGGCGGCGTGCAGGCGCTCCGTGATCCAGAGTTTCAGGTTGGAGTACTTACGCTTGTCCAACGCTTCGTCGAAGGGTTCAAACCCGTCGAGCCGGCGGCAATTGCGGTCCACCTGCTCCAGAATGGCGAGTTTGACCTTGTCGTCGAACTGCTGCACGGCGAGCAGGTAGCCTGTCTCGTGGGGCAAGAGGGCTTGGGCAAATTCCGTGAATTTTTGCAGTTTGCTTCGCATGGCCGGTAGCGGCCAAAGGTAGGAAATTCAGTAGCGATGAGCATTTGACAAAATACTACATTTAGCATCCGTCACAGTGTCAGCCCGCCATCCACACTGATCGTCGCGCCGTTAATGAAACCCGCCTCTTCGGAAGCGAGGAATGCGTACACGGCGGCCACCTCCTCCACGGTGCCGAGCCGCCCGACGGGTGCTTTTTCCTGCATGGTTTGCACCACCGAATCGGGCAGCACATCCACCATTTCGGTGCGGATGAACCCCGGCGCCACGGCGTTGGCGGTGATACCCTTGCGGCCAAATTCCCGCGCCCACACCTTGGTCATGCCGATGACTCCGGCTTTGGTGGCGGCGTAGTTGGTTTGGCCGAAATTTCCGTACAAGCCCACGACCGAGGCAGCCGTGATGATGCGCCCCCAGCCCCGCGCTTCGAGGTAGGGGTAGACGGCTTTGGTGCAGTTGAACACCCCGGTCAGGTTCACGCCGATGACCTGCTCCCACTGCTCGGGCGTCATTTTTTTCAAGGTGGCATCGCGGGTTATGCCGGCATTGTTGATCAGGATGTCAATCCGGCCAAATGCCTCGGCGGTTTGTCGGGCGGCCTCCAGCACGGCGGCATAGTCGGCGGTGTTGACCTGAAAAAACCGGGCGGGCAGGCCTTGTGCCCGGCATTCGGCTTCGAGGGCCAGGCCGCGTTCGGTCTGTACGTCCCAGATAGCGACGCTGTGGCCGTCGCGCAGAAAGCGCAGGACGGTGGCGCGCCCGATTCCGGCGGCTCCGCCGGTGATGATGGCTACTTTGTTCATTGATTCGATTGATTTGAATATTGCGATGGAGTATCCGGGCATATTATAACCGACAGATTCTGCGTGAGGTCTGTGCATTTTGTCTGTGTAACGTCTGTGAGAAATACGCTACGTACGGTGTCGAACACGACAAATTTCTCGCAGACGTTACACAGACAAAATGCACAGACCTCACGCAGAATTTTTATCAATTAATTTGCTCCGAATACTTGATTTGATTGATTCGATTTTAATTCAAGGATTCAATCCTGAGAAACGGTAGCTGGGCAGGGGCAAAAGTAGAGCGCGTACAACCCGTCCACATACGATTTTCGGGATTCAACTGTTTTGTCCGGTCAACCGGGGGTTTTTCAAAACTCTCAAATCCGGAAACCAGAGACGGCAGTTTTTGAAAGCGGCTGGTTTCCAAAGGCTTGGCTTGGGTTTTCGCTTCTTTATTTTCAAAAACCGGCACTGACGCCGACTAAAAATCGGCGGAAAGTCAAGGCTGAAAAACATCCGAAGGTTTGGCGTAATACCCCAATTTCCGGCCCGGCGAAGCAAACGGTCGCTCTACATTGGCTCGCCAACCGGAACTACCGGCTCGCAAAATTATCTTCGGAAGCATGGACAACCGCACTCTGGCAACAGCACTTTTACTGACGGCGTACGCCGCCGTACTGCTGTTTTTTGTCGTGCGCGCCGCGCGACGCACCCGCTCACTGGCCGACTACGCTGTGGGCAGTCAGGGTTTTTCACCGGTGGTGGTGGGTTTGTCGCTTGCTGCAAGTGTCACCAGCGCCGCCACCTTTATTATCAATCCGGGTTTTGTGGCCCTGTACGGCTGGAGTGCCTTTTTGGCCATGAGCGTGATTTTGCCGATCGGGCTGATCGGCTCGCTGATCGTGCTGACGCGTGCATTCCGGCAGTACGGCGCCAACGTGAAAGCACTCACGCTCGCGCAGTGGATGGGCAAGCGCTACGAAAGCCCGGTGCTCGGACTGTGGTTTGCGGTGCTGTCGCTGCTGCTGCTCACCTTTGTGGTGCTTATCTGCGTGGGTCTGACCAAAGTGATTGCTTCGGCCTTGGGCGCCGGGGAATTGCCGGTACTGATCGGCCTGGTTGTGTTCGTGTTCGGCTACATGATGTTCGGCGGCGCCAATTCGTTGGTGTACACCAATACGATTCAGGCTGTGCTGATGTTGGTGGTGGCAGTTGTCATGCTGGCTTCCGGCTGGAAATATTTCGAGGGCGGGTTCGGTGGTTTTTGGGAAAAACTATCGGCTATTGACCCCTTGCTCACACAGGCTGTGAATCCGAAAAGCGCCCTTTTTCGCGACTGGTTCGAGGTGGCGTTTTGCAATTTCGTAGTCGGCGTGGCCATTGTTTGCCAGCCACATATCGTGACCCGCTCGCTCATGCTGCGCGACGGGCGCGACGTGAACCGCTACCTGCTGGTGGGCATTCTGGCTGAAATCGTGTTTTTCTGCGTGCTTTTTACGGGATTTTTCGCCCGGCTGCAGTTCCCCGACCTGACGAACAACGGCGCGCCGCTGAAGATGGACGGTATCATTCCGGCCTACGTGGTGGCGGTTTTCCCCTTGGGCGCCGGACTGCTGGTCATCCTCGGGCTGCTGTCGGCGGGCTTGTCCACGCTGGAAGGCCTGATTCAGGCATTGTCCACCACCATTACGTCCGACCTGATCGGGCCGCTGGCCGGCAAGCGCCTCGGCGACGGCGATCAGCGGCTTCAGCGGCTGGCCCGAATGAACAAGGCGGTGATCGTGGTGCTGGCGCTGGTTTCGATCATCTGGAGTTACGACCAACTGCTGCACCCCAACCTGAGCGTCGGAATTCTGGCCCAAAACGGCGTGTACGCGTATTTCTCGGCGGCTTTTGTACCGGTTTTGTTTGGCATTTTTTTCAAAAACACTTCGCTGCGCGCCGTGGCGGCAGCATCGGTAACCGCCGTGGTCGTACACTTCGCCGTGTACTACGGCCAACTGACGCCGTACACCACGGGGGTGCTGCGCAATCCGGCGGTAGCGTCGGCGCTGGCCATCCTGATTTCGGTGGTTGTGGGCATCGTTTTTTTGTTTGGGCGAAGGGAAGCAACTTTGCGGGATCAAATAACTGACCAACAATGACGTACGCAAAAAGAACACTTGCTGCCCTTTTCATTGCTTTCGCGGCTGTCGCTGCGGTGGCACAAACCTCCAGTATGCAGGACCTGCCCTACCCGAACGACACCAAAACGATCATCCTGCCCGGCGGCACGGAGATCGCCTACATTGACCGGGGGCAAGGCCCATACACGCTGGTTTTTGTACATGGGCTGGGCACCTATTTCAAGTCGTGGCAAAACCTTGTGAACGCGCAGAGCATGGAAAATCGCTGCATTGCGCTCGATCTGCCCGGCTACGGCAAATCGAGCAAGGGGGATTATCCCTTCAGCATGCAGTTCTTCGCCGAGCAAATCACCCAATTCTGCAAAGCGCTCGAACTGGAAAGTGTGATTCTGGTGGGACATTCGATGGGCGGGCAGATTGCCCTGACATTGGCCCTGCAAGACAGTATTTTGATAAAAAAACTCGTGCTGGTGGCGCCGGCCGGCATCGAAACGTTCACCGATGCCGAGGCCAAGTGGCTGAAATCGGTGTACACGCCGGAGTTGTTGAAAAATGCCACGCCGGACCAGATTCGGAAAAATTTTGAAGCCAATTTCTACATCTGGCCCTACGACGCCGAATACCTGTATCGCGAGCGGCTGTTCCTACGGGAAACGGTGGAATACGACGCCTGGTGCCGCATGATTCCCAAGTGCGTGGGCGCCATGCTTGACGAGCCGGTTTTTGGAAAATTAGAAAAAATCACCATCCCGACCCTGATTATTTTTGGAGAAAACGACGGGCTAATCCCCAACACGTTTTTGCATAAAACCCTGAACACCCAGCAAGTTGCGCAACTGGCGCAATCCAAAATTCCGGGTAGCCGCTTGCGCCTGCTGCCTCAGGCCGGGCACTTTGTCCACTGGGAGCAGATGGCCTTGACCAATCAGGCCATCCGCGAATTTCTGGAGGAGTAATCCGCAATTACAGCCTTGCAAACCGCTGTTCCGGGCAGCGGCATGTGACTTTTCGGCGACGCGCAGCAGCGTGTCGGGGGCTGTGCTTTTGTAAAAAACAACGTTTCACACATCGCTCAACCACACTTTGCTATGAAGTCTCTGTTTACAACACTGCTCCTGACCCTGATCGCCATCGGGATGAATGCCCAGCGCGGCACCGTCACCGGGAAGGTGACCGATAGTGCCACCGGAGAAGCACTCCCGGGCGCCACCGTCGTAGTGGACGGCGCTACCGGCGGCACTTCGACCGACCGGGAAGGGTCGTTTTCCATTTCCTTGGAAGCCGGCGCGCGTACCCTGCTCATCTCATACATCGGCTACCAAACAGCCACCGTGCCGGTAAATGTTTCTGCCGGTCAGGCCACCACGGCCAACGTCACCCTCGAACCCACCGGCATTCGCGGCAGCGAAGTGGTGGTGTCCGCTTCCCGACGAGCCGAAAAACTGACCAACGCGCCGGCCACCATTTCGGTGGTAAACGCCAAGGCAATTGCCGAACTGCCGTCGTTCAACGTGGCCGAACTGCTGGGTCGCCAAAAAGGTCTCGACTATGTGCGCTCGGGCGTGCTGGGTATCGGCGTGAACGCGCGCGGTTTCAACAGCGCGTTTAATCCGAAAAACCTGCAAATCAACGACAACCGCTTCTCCTCGCTCATCGCCACGGGTTTGCCTCTGGGTGCTTTGAGCACTACCGTCAAGGAAGACATCGAGCGCATTGAGGTCATCCTCGGCCCGTCGTCGGCGCTGTACGGCCCGAACGCGCACAACGGCCTGCTGAACACGATCACCAAAGACCCGCGCACCTCGGAAGGCACCACGGTGGCCATCGGCGCCGGAAACCAGAACGTGTTCACCGGCCGGCTGCGCCACGCCATGAAACTGAGCGACAAGATTGCGTTCAAAATCAGCGGCGAGTACACGCAGGGCACCGAGTTCGACTACGTGGACACGGTTTATTCCGGCGCTGCAGCCTATCCGGAATACCTGCTCGACCGCGATTTCAACTCCCTGCGCGGCGAAGCACAGGTGTACTACAGCCTCGACGAAACCTCCACGGTCATCGTCGGCTACGGCGGTAGCAACAGCAACAACATCGGCAACACCAACGCCGGGCGCAACCAGATTCGCGACTGGCAGGTACACTGGTTTCAGGGGCGGTTTGTGTCGCCGCGCTTTTTTGCCAACCTGTACTACACCATGAGCAGCACCGACTCCACCTACGCCATGAACCGCCGGACGGTAAACTACTGGTCGTACAAAAATGCCGGTATTGCCGAGGATGTGGCCAATCAGAAATCTATCGCAACGCAGTATTTCTCCGGATTTGACCTGCCGCGTGGCGCCTTGTTTCAGGACAACTCCAACCGCCTGAACGGAGAAGTGCAGTACAACAACTCGCTCGGCAAGATCGCCGATTTCATCGTGGGCGCGCAGTACCAGCGTGACGTGGCCAACAGCAACAACACCTACCTGCTCGACCGGGAAGGCGCCATCGAAATTTCCCAGATCGGCGGCTACCTGCAACTGGAGCGCAAATTGGGCACGCACTTCCGCATCGTGGCCGCCGCCCGCGCCGACAACCACGATCTGTACGGATTCAACTTTATTCCCAAAGGCGCCCTGGTGTACACGACGGACAACAGCGCCCTGCGTTTCACCTACGGGGAAGGTATCGCGGCGCCTACGATCCTGAATCTGGAGGCCAACATTTTCGGTGGCTTGCTGCTCGGCAACAGCGCCGGTTACACCGTGCGGGAGTTTGACATGACCGACGGCTCCGTGACCAACGAGTACACCGTGGACAAACTGAAGGTGGAAAAAATCCGCACCTTCGAATTGGGCTACAAGGCACAGGTGGGCAAACGTATCTTCCTCGACGCCAACGCGTACTACAATCAGTCGGAAAATTTTCTCAGTCCTTCGATCAATGTCGGCACCGACCGCGGCGCGCTGGTGGACCACGACAATAACCCGGCTACGCCCAGCATTCAGCAGTACCGCGGCTACGTGGTCAAACGCGGCGAGCGACCCATTTCCGACTATTTCACCACCACGGCCATGCCCGACGGCAATGCCGGCGCCGACCTGGTGCTGAGTTACGTGAACTTCGGCTCGGTAAACACCTACGGCTTTGATTTCGGCGTGAATGTGGACATCGCCAAAGGCCTGACCGGCACGCTGAACTACTCGTATTTCGGCTACGACATTGACACTGCCGACCCGAAAAACGACGGCAATCGCGACGGCAAGGTGAACGAAAGCGACCTGCCCATCAACACGCCGGAGCACAAGATCGGCCTGGGTCTGACGTACAACAAGGGTGGTTTCTTCGCTTCCGCCTTCGGGCGCTGGGTAGCCGAGTACGATTTCTTCTCCGGCATCAACGTGGCAGCCAAAACAAACGAAGCGCTGATTTACGGCGGTATGCCCGTGATCGAGAACAAGCGCGTAGGCACGTCCTTCAACTATGGTCCACTCGGCGGCTTTTTCAACCTCGACCTTGCCGTGGGCTATACCTTCGCCAAACGCTACACCTTGTCGGCGCAGGTGGTCAACATCCTGAATCAGGAAGTACGCGAGTTTGTGGCCTCACCGGCCATCAAGCCGCTGTACTCGGTGGAGTTCAAGGTGAATTTGCCCGGGATCAAGCGCGGGTAAGATTTTTCAAATATTGATTGCATGATTGCAGAGTACATGATTGTTGATTTTTGAAGTGTGTAGAGTTGACCGCTTCGCCCTTGGTCATACTATGGTGGTGTACGCTACGAATACTTCAAAAATCGACAATCATGTACTCTGCAATCATGTAATCCAATCCAAATCAGCCTTCATTCATGCGAAACGCCACTATAGCCTCCATTGCCGCATACGCCCCCGAACGGGTCGTCACCAACCAGTTTTTCAACGACCTGCTCGGCGAAGACGTGGACACCTGGCTGCGCGAAAACGTACATATTCACGAGAGGCGCTGGTGCCGTCCCGACGAATCCACCGCCGACCTGTGCGAGCGCGCCGCCCGCACAGCCCTCGAACGCGCCGGCACCCTTGCGACCGATCTCGACCTGATCGTGGTTTCGACAGACACCCCGGAGTACATTTCGCCGTCCACCGCCGCCGTGCTCCAGCACCGACTTGGCGCCTCAAGGGCAGGAACGTTTGACATCAACACCGCCTGTGCGGGATTTGTGACGGCGCTTGACATCGGCGCCAAGTACATCCGCGCCGACGAGCGTTACCGCCACGTGCTGATCATCGGCGGATACGCCATGAGCAAGTACCTGAACATGCAGGACAAAAAAACCGTCACGCTTTTTGCCGACGGCGCCGGCGCCGTCCTGCTGCGGGCAGAGGAAAACGCCGGGCAACGCGGCTTTCTCGCCTGCGAACTGCGCACCATGGGCGAATACAGCACGTGGATGGGAATCTATGGCGGCGGCACGCATCAGCCGGTGAACACTGAAATGATGGCGCGCCACGAACACCAGTTGCAGTTCGTACGCAAGTTTCCCAAAGAACTCAACCCCGAAACCTGGGCAGACATGACACAAACACTTTGCACACGCATCGGCACGACACCCGCCGAGGTGCAGCATTTTTTCATCACACAGATCAACATCAACAGCATTTGGGACATGCTCGACCGGCTTGGCGTACCCCGCGAGCGCGCTACCACCATCATGCACCGCTACGGCTACACCGGCTCGGCCTGTATCCCGATGGCGTTCAACGAAGCCTGGGAACAAGGCCGGATAAAACCCGGAGATTTGTGCTTTTTTATCGGCTCAGGCGGCGGGCTGGCGTTCGCGAGCGCGGCTTTCCGCATGTAGCGTTTTAATGTCACAGAGGCTCGCAGAGGGAACGGAGGCTCACAGAGGTTTTTGGTGCGCCGACGGAAACCTCTCCTACTACGAAAAAGACCTCTGTGAGCCTCCGTTCCCTCTGCGAGCCTCTGTGACACTCTACTCTACGAACGCAACATGCACAAAATATGAAAGACTGGACCTCGAAATGGGCCTTGTACAGCCCCGACAAGACGGCCCTAAAGGAATATGAAACCGGGCGCACGCTGACTTACGGGCAATTGAACCGCCTCGGCAACCGCATGGCGCACCACCTGCAGCGGACGTTCGGCGTGGGCAAGGGCGACCGCGTGGCTGTGCTGGCGGAAAATTGCCTGGAATATGTGGTGTTGTTTGCCGCTGCGCAAAAACTCGGCTTCATCCTCGTGCCGTTGAACTACCGCCTTGCTGCGCCCGAAATTGATTTTTTGCTGTGCAATGCCGAGCCGCATCTCGTGTTGGCGGAAGCCAAATATCAACCCTTGCTGGAAAGCACGCCGTCTTTGTCCAAAATTCCCCACCGCTGGGCACTCGAAGCCCTCGCCGAACGGGCCATTCCGACAACCGATACACCCGACGATCCCCATTTTCCGGCGGTGGAACTGAGCGACGACGATCCCGTTTTCATCCTCTATACCTCCGGCACCACGGGTTTCCCGAAGGGCGCCCTGTACACGCACGGCATGCTGTTCTGGAACAGCATCAACACCGCTATTTCGCTGATCGTCAACAGCGAAAGCCGCAGCCTGAACGTAATGCCGCCGTTTCACACCGGCGGCTGGAATGTACTCGTTACGCCGTTTTTGCACCACGGCGGCTACACCTGTCTGTTCAAAAAATTCGAACCTGAAGCCGTACTTCAGGCGCTGGAAGAAGAGCGCTGCACGCTTTTCATGGGCGTGCCCACTATGCTGAAAATGCTGGCCGACGAACCGGGTTTCGGGCGGGCGGATTTGTCCAGCCTGCACTACCTCATTGTCGGTGGCGAACCCATGCCGATTCCGCTCATTGAGCGCTGGCACGACAAGGGCGTGTATGTGCGGCAGGGCTACGGCATGACGGAAGTAGGCCCCAACCTGACTTCCCTGCACCAGGACGATGCCGTCCGCAAAAAAGGCAGCATCGGGCGCCCCAATTTTTATGTACAGGTCCGTATCGCCCCACTCAAAACTCAAAACTCAAAACTCGAAACTGTCGGAGAACTGCTCCTCCGCGGTCCGATGGTCACGCCCGGCTACTGGCGCAACCCCGATGCCACGGCGGCGGCCCTGCGCGACGGCTGGTTTCACAGCGGCGACATGGCCCGCATGGACGCCGAGGGCTACCTGTACATCGTGGATCGCATCAAAAACATGTTCATTTCCGGCGGCGAAAACGTGTATCCCGCCGAAGTGGAGCGTGTGCTGCTGCTGCACCCCTCCGTGGCCGAGGCAGCAGTAATCGGCGTACCCGACGACAAATGGGGCGAGGTGGGGCGTGCTTTCGTGGTGTGCCGGGCCGGCCAGGTTGTTTCCGAAGCCGATTTGCTGGAGCATTGTAGGGCCAATCTGGCCAAATTCAAAGTGCCGCGTAGTGTGGTGTTCGTGGAGGCGCTTCCGAAGAATGATACGGGGAAGATTGACCGGCAGGCGCTTGGTTGGACATGAGCGTGAAAATTGATTTTCTCATGCGTTTCGCTGTAAGTCAAGGCTAAAACAAAAAACTAACAGCGGAGAGCCCCTACGTTTCAAACGATTTTGGCAACTTTGTCCCCAAAGTGGCATGAATGGCATTAGAAGCCACGCATTCAGAAAACATGGGGAACGTACGCATCACAAAACTGGAAGTTAAGGAAATAGGTCCCTTTGGCGATCTCGTACTTCAATTTCCAGACAAGCCTTCGAACATGGAAGGCAAGGCAGAAATCCACATCCTGACCGGGGAAAACGGGACTGGAAAGACGACGGTTTTGGAGTTGTTGATAGGTGCCCTTCCGTCTTTAGTTGGAAATGGACTGCTCAACAAACTTAGGTCAAATAGAGCCAAAAATGGTTTTAAAGTAACATTTATTGACAATGAGAGCCGCATGTGGATTGCAAGCAACGATGACAACAAGCTAAGTCCAGCAGGCAAAATTGTTCAGAAATACTGGAAGGTTTATCATAGTTATCAACGACTTGCATTTTCAACCGCTTTTTTTGCTTACTCAGGCTACCGCCGTATTGCACAGGTAGGCATCAAGGGGATACAGGAGTTGACAGAGCACCCATTTGAGGAAACTCTCAACTTTCAAAATTCGATTAAACCCGGAGTGCTTTTGCAATGGATCGCCAACACCATTGCGGCAGAGGCAATTGCATTATCTCAACAAGAACCTGTGGAAGCCGAGCGTCGTCGGTCGGCTATTTTCAGTCTGGAAAAAACGATTGGGGAAATCATTGATAAAAAAGTGAAATTCCGACTGGAAACGAAACCCTATTCAGTAAAAATTGAAGTTGATGAGGAGCGGCTTGATTTCAACTTGTTACCCGACGGCCTCAAATCCATCATCTCCTGGATAGCCGACCTGCTCATGCGCATGGACCGCGTGAAATGGGAGCATGACACGCCCGTTTTTGAGCGCAATTTCATCCTGTTTCTGGACGAGATCGAAGTCCACATGCACCCGGCCTGGCAACGCAAAATCCTTCCTGCGGTTCAGTCCTTGTTTCCAAACGCTCAGATTTTTATCAGCACGCACTCGCCGTTCGTGGTTGGTTCGGTGGACGGGGCATGGATTCACAAATTGGTGAAACCGAATGGCGACAGCCAACTCGCAGAGGGGTACCCGCTCCTGTCCGAAGATGCCAAAAGTTTCCGGTACTGGCTAAGCGAAGTGTTTGACATAGCCTCCGAATATGGCATGGAGGCAGACAAACAACTGCACCATTTTTATGAACTCCGCAATGCCGTGCTGAAAGGCGCCAACGGTACTACGCAATTGGCATTGGTTCAGGCAGGGCAGGGCTTAGCCGAACAAAGCCATGAACTTCGGCAAATCATCGAAATGGAACTTCGGCAAGTTAATCGCCGAATGGCACTTGACCTGAGCCTGTAAAACCCATTCGTTGCCACGATGAAATCATTTGTCCGACACTCTGAACCTGATTTTCTTAAGCAGCATGCAGCCCGTTGGAACCGACAATGGACAGCATTGAAGACACGCAACCCCGGTGCGCAGTTTAACTGGTACACCTATCAGGGACAACCAGTTAACCAACTGCTTGCTCCAACGCTCGAAAGCCAGACACAGCAACACTGCTCGTATTGCGATGCATTTCCGTTGCGTAAAGGGGACAATACTATTGACCATTTTAGGCCAAAAGGCACCCCAAGATTTTACAAACAAGCATATACCTGGAAGAATCTTTACACTGCATGCGGACATTGCCAGAATGTAAAAATGGAGAAGTTTTCAGAAGACCTCCTCTCGCCCGACGCGGCAGACTATTCCTTCGAACGATATTTCGTGTACAACTACACCAGCCATGAAATTGAAATAAACACGACAGCATCCCCGGATGACCAGCACAAGGCAACTGTGACACTAAGGATTTTTCAGTTCAACCATCCGGCACAAGTTATTTCGAGGCGACATTCATGGGAACGATGGGTGTTAAAACCTAAAAATGAGCGGTATTTGGATGATTTTGCATTCCGCTTTCTGCTGATGTAGCCTACCTGCCAATTTCCTTTGCAACCATCTTCCGCCTCCCGTGTTCTGTTGCCTTCACCGGGTGGCCTCCCCACTCAAAACTCAACACTCAACACTCAAACCTGTTTCATGGCAACATTCAAACGCACTGCATCCGCCGTCTGGAACGGCTCCGGCGCGGAAGGTTCCGGCTCGCTGAGCGGCCCTTCCGGCGTCCTGCTGGACACGCCCTACTCCGCCAAACTCCGTTTTCAGAATGAAGACGGACGTGCCGGCACCAACCCGGAAGAACTCATTGCCGCCGCGCATGCCGGCTGCTACATCATGGCCCTGAGCTTCCGGCTTTCGGGCGCGGGTTTCCCGCCTGCCGAACTGCGCTGCTCGGCAACCATTGACATGGAAAAAGGCGACGCCGGCTGGTCGTTCGCCAAAATTACGCTGCACCTCGAAGCCAATGTGCCGGGTATCGCCGCCGATGCGTTTCAGGAACACGCGCAGGCTGCCAAAGCCGGTTGCCCGGTCAGCAAGGCGCTATCGGCAGTACCGATTGAGTTGGAAGCCAAACTGGCGTAGAGTTTTTTTCACCGCAGAGACGCAGAGGCGCGGAGAAAAAACGCTGAGTTTTTTTTAGGCTCTGCGTGTTTCCTTCGCGCCTCTGCGTCTCCGCGGTGAAAAAACCTACGCCACGATATTCACGATCCGGCCCGGGATCACGATACACTTTTTCACCGGTGCGCCGTCGAGGTTGCGGCGCACAAACTCCTGCTGCATCGCCAGCGCCTCCACTTCGGCGGGCGTGGCCGAAGCGGCAATCTCGATGTTTCCGCGGTGTTTGCCGTTGATCTGCACGGGGTAAACGATCGTGTCCGTTTTCAGAAACACTTCGTTCAGGGTCGGCCATGCGGCGTCGCATACGGAGGTCTCGTGCCCGAGCCGGTGCCAGAGTTCCTCGGCCAGGTGCGGCGCAAAGGGCGCAAGCAAGACTACGGCGGGTTCCAGTATGGCGCGCTTGTGACACTTGAGCGTGCGTAGTTCGTTGGTCAGAATCATAAAATGACTGACGCAGGTGTTCATCGAGAACCGTTCAATATCTTCCGTTATCTTTTTGATGCTGGTGTGCAGCACGCGCAGTTCGTCGCGGGTGGGCGCCTCATCGGTAGGTAACCAGGCGCCGTTTTCCGATACAAACTGCCCCCAGAAACGCCGCAAAAACCCGTACACCCCGGTAATCCCCTTGGTGTCCCAGGGCTTGCTCACCTCGACGGGGCCGAGAAACATTTCGTACATGCGGAAGCAGTCGGCGCCGTACTGAGCCACCATGTCGTCGGGGTTCACCACGTTGAACTTCGACTTGGACATTTTTTCCACCTCAAAGGCGCAGGTAAATACGCCACCGGGGTTCATTTTGAAATTAGCCCCCTGAAACATCGGCAGTTGGCGGACGCGGTCTAAGTCAAGCACGTCGTCCTGCACCAGGCTGATGTCCACGTGCAGTTTGCTGAAACAATCGGGCGAGTACTTGGCCGTCAGGTCGTGCGACACGAACAACTGCTCAATTTGCGGCCCCGATGCGGTCATAAAAAATCGCTCGCGGCTCTCCAGCGCGTTCCGAACCTTGGCTGCCGTGCGCTCGTGCTGGTTGATGCACTCGGCCAGTTCTTCGTTGAACAGTACCATCAGGCGTTTGCCGTCGGCTTCAGCGGATTGGCGTATGGCCTCGATCTTGTCGGTTTGTTTCCAGGAAACCACCTCGATCACGAGGTCGTTGGTTTCAAATGCAAAGTCGTAGGTTACCGATTCCTCGGCCTTGTTGGCCGGAATCTGCATAGGGCCGTAATCCTTGAAAAACGGCTGCAACACCTTGAGCCAGAGGTATTCTTCGTAAAAACATTCCTTAGCGCGGTACACGAGACTCGACCGCCCCTGAATCATGCCCTGGTTGGTCAGTTTTTTGGCAAATTCCCGTTCCGGTGCCAGGCCGAGGTCGTACAGGAAGTGGTTCCAGAAACGGCTGTACAGCAGGTGCCCCACGGCATGCTCGGAGCCGCCGATGTACCAGTCCACACATTTCCAGTAGTTGGCTGCTTCTTTGCTGCAAAACTCGCGCTCGTTGTGCGGATCCATGTAGCGGTACCAGTACCAGGAAGAACCGGCCCAGCCGGGCATCGTGCTGAGTTCGTATTCGTAACTGCTGTCCTGATTGCCGGTGCGGTACCGCCACCCTTCGGCACGGGCCAGAGGCGGTTCGCCCGATTCGGTGGGCAAGTATTTGTCAATGGCCGGCAACACCAGCGGCAGGTCTTTTTCGGAAATGAGTTGCGGGGTGTTGTCTTTCCAGTACACCGGCACGGGTTCGCCCCAGTAGCGCTGGCGGCTGAACACGGCGTTGCGCAGTTTGTACTGCACCTTGCCCTTGCCGAGTCCGTTGTTTTCCAGCCAGTTGATCAGCCTGGGTACGGCTTCGTCGTAGGTCATGCCGTTGATCATGCCCGAGTTGATGTACAGGCCCTCTTTGGTGGGGTCGGCGGCGGTGTCGAGGTTTTGCTGGGCATCCGAGATGGGTACGATAGGCAGGCCGAAATGCGTGGCAAAGTTCCAGTCGCGCTGGTCGCCGCTGGGCACGGCCATAACGGCGCCGGTGCCGTAGCCGGCGAGCACGTAATCGGCGATATAAATCGGTATGCGCTCGCCGTTGAACGGGTTGACGGCAAAGGCGCCCGTGGCGGCGCCGGTCACGCGTTTCACTTCCGACATACGCTCCAGTTCGGTGCGCGAGGCCGCCCATTTGACATAGGCGTCCACCTCGGCTTGCTGGGCGGGCGTGGTCAGGCGGGAAACCAATTCGTGTTCGGGCGCCAGCACCATGAACGTGGCGCCGTAGATCGTATCCACGCGGGTGGTGAACACCTCAATGGCGGCGCCCTCATGGCTGTCTACCGCAAAGCGCACCGAAGCGCCCTGCGAGCGTCCGATCCAGTTGCGTTGCTGTTCTTTGATGGACTCCGACCAGTCAATTTCATTCAGGCCCTCCAGCAGGCGGTCGGCATAGGCGATGATGCGCATGCTCCACTGTTTCATCAGTTTGCGCTCCACGGGGTAGCCGCCGCGCTCGCTCACGCCGTCTTTCACCTCGTCGTTTGACAGCACCGTTCCCAGAGCCGGGCACCAGTTGACGTACGATTCCTCCGGGAAAGTGAGGCGGTATTTGAGCAGCATCAGTTGTTGTTCCTTTTCGGTCAAGCCGCTCCAGTCGCGGGCGGTAAACAAGGGGGTGTCCTCGTCGCACACGGCATGTACGTCGGCGTTGCCGTTTTTTTCAAAACGTTTGACCAGGTCCGACACGGGCAGCGCCTTGTCGGCGTCAAGGTCGTAGTAGTGTCGGAACAGTTGCATGAAAATCCACTGGGTCCACTTGTAGTAGGCCGGGTCGCTGGTGCGCACCTCGCGGCTCCAGTCGAAGCAAAACCCGATGTTGTCAAGTTGTTCGCGGTAGCGCGCTATGTTCTGTTCGGTGGACACGGCGGGGTGGATACCTGTCTGGATGGCGTACTGCTCCGCCGGAAGGCCGAAGGAGTCGTAGCCCATGGGGTTGAGCACGTTAAACCCGTTCTGACGCTTGTAGCGCGCCACGATATCGCTGGCGATGTAGCCGAGCGGGTGCCCTACGTGCAGCCCTGCCCCGGAAGGGTAGGGGAACATGTTCAGGATGTAGAATTTGGGCTTCGACGGGTCGTTGCTTACCCGGTACGTACCCTGGGCTTGCCACCATGCCCTCCATTTCGATTCGATGTCGCGCGGATTGTATTCCATACCAACTGCTGCCGTGGATTGTTTGGCAGAGCGGCAAAATTATGGATTTCGGTAGAAGAAAATTTCAGGATAATTTGAACAGGTTAATTTTCGGGATAAATGGGAGCCGGGGTGTGGAATTTTTTTCACGGTATAAGCCGAAAGGAACTACGGCGGAACGGGAGGCGCATCAGAGAGCGGGCGGTCCCATTCGGGATGACAAACGCAGAGCACATGCACTATCGAGGTTGTCTTTGCCTCCTGCTTCGCATATTTCTACGTAACGGGTCATTCCCCAAAAAAAGGTTACAACTTTCTGTTTTTCAACGCTATAAACCCGAAAGTGATTTTTGCCTGTCCTTCTTTCCGGGGTAACGAATCGCTGCGGAAAGTTTGTAGTACCCATGCCGATCGGGCGGACTTTTGATTTCGAAAAGAAACACATCGCTTTTTTTCTTAATCAAAATGCTTAATCGTCATGAAAAGTAATGCCTTCCTCCACCAGTCTCTCTCTTCCGCTCAGGTAACCGCCATCATCGTGGACACCACCATGGTTTAACCCTGAACACGGAACGGAGCGATGGTTATTTCTACACACGAGACATTCCATCCGGCGCTATTTTCATCACCTCCGGTACGTGAGGTCGAGATGGAAGTGGTGTTTGGAACGCCGAGCAGGAATTGCTCTGGCACCGGCATTTGTATGATAGCCGGCAGGTTGCCACAAGGGGGGCAAATTCCTTGCCCGCATGCGCCGGTAATAATCCATTGTGATCCGAAACACGAGTTGGTGTTCCGGTTTCGCAAGCAGCGCCTGTCCGACAAGATCGTACAGGACTATTTTTCCTCAAACATATTTGTCGTGGAGGAGGCTTTCTCCTTGCCGCAAAGACTGATTCGAATGTGGGATTTGCCCATCGGCAGCATCCCGCCCGGGCGCTACTTTCTGGAGGAATACTCCAGAGAGTGGCGCTTGTATTTTCCGCTGAACATATCTCCACTTTAATTATAAGCACATTTTTCTTATGAAAAGTAAACGTTTACTTGTCGCGCTCTGCGCATTTGCTCTGGTGACCGGGCTACTCGTCCTCCCGTTTTGGAACGCCGCCGCTACGAGCGAAGCGCTGCCGCCTTTAGCGGCCATCGATTTTTCTAGGGCCTTGTGGGTCTCGCTGTTTTTGATGCTGGCTGCTCTTGGTTTGCCGACACCGATCAGGAGGCTCTTGCGGCATTTGCAGAGGCAGTATGCAGCCGAAGTGGCTTTCTCCGGCATACGTCCCGTAGGCACGATAGCAGCACTACCCTTGCTGTTAGCCCTGTTTTTGACGAGCATCCATACAGCAAAGGCACAAGTCTCGCTGGGGCTGAATACTACAGTAGTATCAGAAACGCCTCGCCTGGGTGAGCCTTTCACCATTACGATATCGTACGGGGTAATAAGTAATGTTGCTTCCTTGCAGGGCGCATATATTCTGGTGGATTTTCCGGCAGGGGTTGAACTGGTCTCGCTTTCGCCAACGAGCCACATTGCGTTTCCACTGAAACCGGGAGGGGGAGGCCCCAACCCGGAAATTATTATGGACCCCATGGACATGAAGCGGAAACTAAAGATCTACTTTATTGATCCGCTGCCCTCAGGTTCTGCAGGGGATGTAGTAGTCTCGGCGGTAATACCGAACAATCTGGCCTGCCCGATGGATGATTTTGATATTGCTTCTACCGGTTATGTGAACGATCCGATGTCGCCGGGCAACGTCCTGACCTTCCCGGGGATTCCGGCTAATATCAACGTCGTAGCACAAGGCGATAATAACTGGCAGTTGGACCTTGTGACTTCGGTTACTGTATGTGGCACCTGCCCAAGTTATGGCGGGACAATTACTCCTGTGCTTTTCGCCGACCCGGGCTGGGTGCCCGCCGATTATGTAAATGTAGTCGTCACCTTGCCTGCCGCTGCAACCAATATTGTTTGTATGGACTGTTCGTCCGTTGATTTGATCAATAAAACGGCAACGTATAACCTCGGGGTGCCGAATGAGAATAATAGCAATGTTTCGCTCAATCCAGTCTCAAACAAACTTGGACTCCCCGCGATAACTTTCTGCTTGCCCGGCCCTGCCGGAACGAGCTACCAGGCCTGTGGCAACATGACCGGCGAGCCTAAGATTGCCTGCATGAACCTCCCAAATCTGGTGGATAATCCTTGCGTCAATCTGGTAGCACCACTCAATCCCACGTCTGGTGTTTCTTGTGACAGGTTAAGGTTCAGCGAAAAACAAGAAGGTTCGGAAGGAGACCTGGAGATTAGATTCAGCAATGGCGGACAAACGTGCCTTGATTCGATGAAGGTGGACATCTCCATTCCGGTATCCATAGATGTGTTGGAAATTCCTGAGCCAGCCTACATCCATCCTGGGATTGATGTACTCGTGTTATTCATGGACAACAATGGCGTTACAGACACATTGGGACAATATGTAACCAATTCCGGCGGAGCATTTAATGCTGCTGCGTTGGCGGCAGCCCTCGCTTCCAGCGGGGGAACGTACTTTACGAAATTTTCATACATCTACAGGGGCACTATTTTTCCTGGTTTTGCACCAAGCCCCTTTATGAATATCCGGTACAAAGTACGCGAAACAACGGATCAGTTGGGTAACCCGATTGTAGGCGCCAACCCGCGTATACCACGGGGAGATCTGGATGATTGCTCTGATGGCTCCAACGATCAGGGTTACACTTGTTTGTACACAGAAATGGATGTAACCGGCTACAACGGCAACGGACCATCGGTATACACCTGTGACCGAAGCGAAGACCAACTCGTTCGCACGCCTCCGGAGGGCATTCATAATCCGGTCAAACGGGTAGTTGGCCCAACCGAGTTGCGACCCGGTGATACAGGCAAATACCAGATATCGTTCAATAATTGCTCTTATGCCTCCAATAATGTATCCGTATTTGACATTTTGGACCCCCTATTCACGTTTGACCCGATGAAGGTGACCTACTCGTTAGGTCTTACCCCATTGAATGCCATGCAACCGGGCGGAAACCCGCTTAGCGTAACCACATTGATGGATGGCTCCACGGTGTTAAACTGGGTTTGGACAAATATCCCGGCGCCACCTCCGGGCGAGACCTGTTCGGAACTGTATACGATCACATATGAAGTCGGCATTCCGGATGGTACGCCTCCGGATACAATTGCCAACTGCATCATTGCGGATTGGGATGAAGCCGGCCTGGGCAACCACCCGAATGGAGACCCTATCGTAGACCCCTCTCCTGCGCCGCCCATTCTTGGCAATTCCTTTGAGCCTTACGCGCCGGATACCTGCAATTATGACATGATTATTTTGGCGGTTGCGGAATTGGAATCCAGGAAAGGAGTCAAGGGTTCTTGCGACGCTACTTATCCAAACAATGATTTCATCTATTTTGATGTGAACAGCAACGATCCGCTTAACGGCGTTGCACTGGCATACCCGGGTGGGCAGTACAAATACAGGTTTGATCTGGAAAATACGGGTAACGTGCCCATTAGAGACCTGGTGATTATTGATATTTTACCAACGGTGGGCGACAATGCCGTATCGGCGCCTTTCCCGCGCGGTTCGCAATTCAGCCCCTCTCTGGTGGAATTGATTGTTCTTAATCCAATTTTTGCAGGAAATGTAGCAGTCTATTATTCTACGGCGGGTAATCCCTGCCTGCCAGAATTGGAATTACAAAGCGGCCCTTATAACCCCGCAAACTGTACCCAGATTCCTTCCTGGAGCACAACTCCACCGGCGGACTTATCTACGGTGAAATCCATTAAAATGGAGTTTATCAATAATTTCACACTGAATTTTGGAGAAACTTTTTCGGTTGAATTAACCATGCAGGTGCCTGCCGGCACGCCCCAAAACCTCATTGGATGGAACTCCTTTGCCTACCAAGGCGCCCGGGCAGATCCTGCAGGCATCAATCCGGTCACCGGACTGCCGCGAAGGATACCAGTGGCCGAGCCTACCAAAGTAGGTATCAAGACAGATTGCAACATCTCGAAACTGACTATTGGTAATTACGTATGGATTGACAATAACCTGGATTTGGTGGTTAATGGTACTGACGGCAATGGCCTGCAAGATTCCGGCGAGCCTGGCGTAAACGGTGTCAAAGCCTACCTCTGGCAATCAATGAACAACACCAAAGGTGACGGAGATGATACTCGCATTGACTCTACCTATACCGCTCCGGACATCAACGGGAATGACGGATATTACCTGTTCTCGGTACTGAACCCCGACCCAAACAAGTACTACTACGTTGTTTTCGATATTGCACCAGCCAATTTGCCTGCCGGTACAGTGCCTACCACGCAAAATGTGGGAGCAAACGGAAACGATGCGCTGGATAGTGATGTGGACCCAGTCATGTTTATGACCGATATGGTCGGCGCCTATTCCGGCGGGGCGGAAGACCTTACGCTTGATATGGGCCTTATCCCAGGTTTCATCTGCACAGTTATTCCTAAGGTGCGTGTTATTTGCAACAACAAGGGAACTGCTAGTCCAGCTGATGATACCTACTCGTATGCGATTAAGGTGGACCGCTATGTGAACGGTGTATTAGACAACACCATGGGCTCCGGCACCTTTGGCGTGAATGTAGATATCCAGCAGATCATGCCGTTCGATCTGATCGAAGACGTGGATGTACAGATCAACCTCGCCTATGGCGTGGAGCATTTCATTCCAATGGAAGTAAACATGGGCGAATTTGGCATTGCCGGTTTCGACGACTTGTACTTCCGTATGTTCGACACGGACGATATCACCTGCCGCGCCACGATTAATCGCCGTCGGCCGGCTACATTGAGTTTCCAGAACGTACAGGCCGTAAATGCGCCCAACGTGGCGATTTCTACCTGTATTGATGACGGGTTTGGTAATCTGAGCTACAACCTGGAAGGTACTTTGGTGATCGGCAATGGCGAACTGCCCACCAATGCCAAGGTCGAGATTTTCTTTACCGAAGTGAACAGTGGCAACATCGCGCATAGCCAGACATTCATGGTACCTGGCGCACCAGCCAATATTCCGTTTAGTTTCACCAATTTGAAATGCGACGGCGATTCGTACGACATCATGGCCCGGTTCATTGATATGGATCCGCCGATGAATGAAATCATGGACCCCTGCAATGGGTTGGTTCGTTTCAACGAACCTTGCTGGCTGGACATAACAGACGTACAGATCACGGATGACTGCCGTACCACAGGCAACTATACGATCACGATAAAAGGCACCTACTACAATGCTCCCGGCAATATGACCATCGATATTACAGGCGCAAGTCCGTTCGATGACCCGGCTGCAAAAACGTTGGTTCTGACCACTTTCGCTGATGGCACGAACGTAACCCTGCAGACCTTCACCAAGGTATGCGATGGACAGTTGCACGAAGTCACGGCTGCTTTCCCCGGAAACAGTGCCTGTTCGGATTTGGACTCCTATGAAGGACCGCGCGACCGCGACTTGGGGGACTTGCCCAACACATTCGGTACGAGCCTGAACGTGGCACCCGGCGCAGCATTCCACCTTATTTTCAATGATATGTATCTCGGTTCCTGTGTGGATTCGGAACTTGATGGCGCTCCGCAGGCGAAAGCAGGTGTGGACGGTACGCCTCAGGCTACTTCCGGTACGGGCGGTGACGATGCCACTGCCGTTCAGTTTGAGCCTGGGGAACAGTTCTATCATACTTGTCCCAACGATGACGAGGATGGAGTACGCTTCATTACCCCTATGGTCCAGGGTAATCAAGCCTGCATTGAAGTGACGGCTACCTCTACGCTTGGGGATGCAAAACTGGATATGTGGGTTGACTTCAATGGAGACGGAGATCTGAGTGATGCCGGCGAGAAAGTTGTTTTTGTAAGCAATACGGTACCCTCAGGTACGAGTACCCAACAGTACTGCTTTACCGTTCCGGCAACGGCTACTTTCCCCAACCAATACACCCACATCCGGGTGCGCCTCAGTACGGCTGGTGTGAGCAGTCCGGTGGGTGTTGCGTTTGACGGAGAGGTAGAAGACTATTACCTGGAGTTTGCCAAGATCGGCGACTTCGTTTGGGAAGACCTGAACATTGACGGCGAGCAGGATAATGGAGAACCCGGTATCGAAGGAGCAACCGTCTCGATTTCCGGCACCGACATCTTGAATAATCCGTACACGGCATCCGTTCAAACCAGTTCTAACGGGATGTATATGTTCAACGGCCTGCTTCCGGGAACCTATACCGTTACTTTTGCCACTCCAACCGGATTCTTCCCGACCAAACAGGACAACCTGCCGGGCGATGACGACAAAGACAGCGATGCCGATCCGACAACAGGAGTAGCCTCCTCAACGCCAATTGTTCTAAACGGCCTGGATAATGTGCCGCACGTGGATGCCGGCTACTGGGGCTATGCGAGTATTGGCGACTTCGTCTGGAAAGACCGGAACGCGGATGGTATTCAGGACAACACCGAACCGGGCATACAAAATGTAAAAGTCACCTTGACTGGAACAGACTTCTTTGGTGCCACCGTCATGCTGATGGATTTTACCGATATAGACGGTAAATACCTTTTTGATGATTTGGTACCCGGTGATTACAAACTGACCTTCGATACCCCTACTGACCACTATACCACCACGGCGAACAACCCGACTCCGGGCGACACGAAAGACAGTGATGCCGATCCTACAATGGGGGGCATGACGGTTGTGGAACAATTGCTTTCAAGGGAACATAACCGGGACTATGATGCTGGTTACTTTACGCCGGTTGCTGTAGGCGACTTTGTTTGGCTGGATGCCAATCAAGACGGTCTGCAGAATATTGGCATGTTTGGTGAAGTGCCACTGCAGGGATTCGAACTTAGGTTATTTACCGCAGCCGGTCAGGCAGTTACGGATGTCAACGGCTTACCGGTTGGACCAGTGTTCACGTTGGCCGATGGCTTATATATGTTTATGAACCTTCGTCCGGGTGATTATTTCATCCGGGTGATCCCTCCTGTTGCGCCGCCGGTCTATGCACAAACTACTAGCGGTGGTGATCCGGACAATAACACTAATAACGATTCTAACGGGGAACTTATAAGTGGAAATATCCAATCACAGCCCATTACGCTGCTCTCCGATCTTGAGATTAATGATGGTGATGCAGATGACGACAAAAACCCAAGCGTGGATTTTGGCTTCTATGAACCCGTTGGCCTTGGCAACTATGTATTCATGGACAACGACGATAGCGGCACTTTCAATGCGGGTGACATGGCAATTCCTGGTGTAACGGTTCAACTCTACGCTGAAGGCGCAAACTACGGTGTGGCAACTCCGCTGGCTACCAAGGTTACTAACCCGAATGGATACTATTACTTCGACAATCTGAAAGCGGGTAACTACGTCGTGTATATTCCGGGCAGTAACTTCAACGCAGGTCAGCCATTACGGAATAAAGAAAGCGTACCGGGCGCCCAAACGGGTGACACGGACGACGACGACAACGGCCAGGACACGAAAGTAAACGGCGGTATCCGTTCCAATGTGGTATCGCTTGCTCCGAATACTGCGCCGACCAATGAATCCGGTTCGGGCGGCATCAATTCGGGAAGCCCGGCTTATACGGGCCTGTTGGACGACGACAATGTGAACGAGACGATTGACTTCGGTTTCCGCGTGGAAAAAGTTGCCCTCGGTAACTACGTCTACATGGACAACGACGACAGCGGCACGTTCAACGCCGGCGACATGGCCATCCCCAATGTGACGGTGTGGCTGTACGCAGCAGGCGCCGACTACGGGGTTGATCCCGCGCTGGCCACCGATGTGACCGACGCGAACGGCTACTACTACTTCGACCAGTTGAACGCCGGTCAGTACGTGGTGTACATCCCCGGAACGAACTTCGGCGCGGGCCAGCCCTTGTTCAACAAGGAAAGCACCCCCGGCGAAGACACCGGCGACACGGACGACGACGAC
>JAEUUV010000065.1 GCA_016787285.1 Saprospiraceae bacterium
GCTCATCACCGTCCAGGTCACCGTCGTGCTGCCGCCGCAAGCATCCGGCGCTTCCGGTGTCACCGGATCGCGGGAAAGCATGGCATTGCAGCCGCCACTATAGGTAACATCGTCCAGCCAGTTTGCAAATGCCAGGTCAATCGCCTCTTGCGTCTGGCAGGGGTCTTCTTCTTGTTCTACTGGGCAGGTGAGGGTGATGTCGGGCGCTGTTGTTACGGTAAAGGTTTTGGTGCAAAGCACATCGTCTTCGCAGTCGCTGGTCACCCGATAAGTCACGGTGGTAGAACCACCACAGGCATCCGGCGCAATCGGTCCGGGGGGGATGTCGCTTGCGCGAGCCTGTACGCTGCCGCCGGTCAGGGGCGGTTCTTCACTATCGAAACTGCCTTCGGCACCACAGCCGCCGGTAAATCCGAATGATTCCAGCCAGTTGGCAAACGCCTCGTCAATCGCCCCCTGCGTTTGGCAGGCGGCCTCCGTAGCATCTTCCGGGCAGGAAATCGTCACGTCGGGTGCAGTCGTTACGGTGAAGGTGCGTTCGCAGGTGACATCAGCCTCACAAGAGCTTGTCACCCGGAAAGTAACGGTGGTGGAACCGCCGCAGGCAAGCGGCGCGCCGGGCACCGGAGCTGCGCTTGCCCGGGCCTCCGCACCGTCTCCGGTCAGGTCAGGTCCGCCGTCGAAACTGTGGGTGGTGTTGCAGCCTCCCTCGGAATCGAACAACAGCAACCAGGCGGCAAAAGCGGCATCAATATCCTCCTGCGTCTGGCAAGGGTCTTCCACCGCATTTTCCGGACAGGAAATGGTCACGTCGGGGGCTGCGGTGACGGTAAATGTAGCGCTGCACACCACATCGTCTTCGCAATCGCTTGTTACCGTCCAGGTTACGGTCGTGCTGCCGCCGCAGGCAGGCGGCGCTTCCGGCATTTCCGGCGAGAAAGTCCGCACCGCATTGCAGCCGCCGCTATGGGAAACGGAACCCAACCAGGTACTGAATTTCATGTTAATGTCATCCTGCGTCTGACAGGCTGCTTCTGCATTTTCGCCGGTCACATCTGCGGGGCAATTCAGTACCACTGCCGGCGCATCCGCCACGGTGAAGGTTTTGGTGCAGGACTCGGTGGTACCGCAGTCGCTCGTCACCGACCAGGTGACAGTGGTCACACCGCCACAGGCAGACGGTGCTGTGGGCGTTTCCGGCGTACGCGTCAGCACGGGATCGCAACCGCCGCCGTATGCGACATCTTCCAGCCAGTTATTGAACAGTACATCAATAGCACTTTGCGACAGGCAGGCGGAGGCCATCACATTGTTCGGGCACTCCAGCGTTACGTCCGGCACCTCGAGGGTGAGGTCGGTAATGGTGATGGGCACGGGGGCAGGACAAAAGGTTGTTGAGGTCGGTGAAGAATAGTAGGGGTCTTCGCTGGCGAAATAGACCGGGCTACCTGTCGTACAGGCAATTGCTCGAAGGGTAAACGTCATTAAAGTGACGCCCGGTGGGGTGTTCATGGTTACAGGTGGGGTATTAAAGTCGAACCAGTAACCAATAGCGTCCGAGTATTCGTTTACCGTGGGTGGTAATCCATTTATTTCCATCGCGCTGATACTGCCGGGTACATATTCGAATTTAGTGGTGTCCCATAAAATGAAGTAATCTAACGTCTGCAGCCCGGTCATTCCATCCGTGGCCACAACGCTGATCTCGACTTCCTCACCGCAAGCCACGATTGTGTCGGGTTCAGTCACTACTGCCAAAAACAGTGTATCCGGGTGATCTATACATTTATCTTGCGCAATGACCAACGTCGCGCAGTTGCCGGTGTTGCCGCTAACGGTGGTGGTTCCCCCGATAGTCAATTTGCAGGGAATAATGCAGCACTGGCTCAGGCTGGTGTTGTTGGTTACGTTGAGGTTGCCGCCAATGTTCAGCAATGCCGGGAAGGTGACATCCAGATCGGTGATGCTGTTGCGTTGGAAGGTAAAGGCGCGGTTGGCGGCGCTCAGGGCGCCGTCGGTGCCCACATCGGTCAGGCTGCCGGCGCTCAGGGTTTTCACGGCACGCACTAGACGCAGGCGTCCACCGGTGCTCACCAGCGCAGACAGGTTCACATTCGCCGTGCCGCTCACGTCGTGCGCAGCGGCATTGTTCATGTCCAGGTGGCGGCCGACCGTCATCAGATTGCTCAGGGTGACAGTGGTCAGGGCCGTTCCGTTGGACTGAATAAACAGGTCGGTCGTGGTGGACTTCACACCAAGTACCACGCTTTGCAGGCCGGCATTTCCGTCAATGTTAACCGAGGCGGTCGGGTTGGTGAATGCCGTGGGGATGCTGATGCCGTTCAGGCCGGTGTTGTCGCTTATGGCAAGGGCGCCGGGCACATTGCCCAGCACGGGCAGGGAAAGACTGCCTCCCGGCGTCAGGTTGTTGGTGGAAAACGTCAGGGCGCCGCTGGCGCCGAGCGTAGCCAATACCGGCGCCGACAAGGACTTTGCGGTACGGGTGAAATTGACACTGCCGCCCACCGTTGTCAGGGCGCTCAGGGTTATGTCGGCAGCCGTGGCGTTGGCGACGTTGTTGCTCATGGTGAGGCTGCCGCCGACGGAGGTGAGAGCGCTCAGGTTGATGGTCGCCACGTCAGGTCCATTGGTATTGATGGTTACGTTGCCGGTAGTGGAAGACACACCCAGGGTCAATGTTTGCAGGTCGGCGTTGTTGAGCACCGATATGGCGGCGCTCGCTGCCGGGAATGCGGTGGGTATGCTGACGGTGGTGGCGACAGTATTGTTGTTCACGGTAAGCGTACCGCCTACGGCATTCAGTGCAGGCAAACTCACGGAGGTGAACTTGTTGTTATCGGCGGCATTGGTGCTGCCGATGGTGAGGCTGCCGCCGACGGTGGTTAACTTGGCCAGGTCGCCCAATGTGGTCGGGTTGTTGGCCACGTTGAAATCCCGGATAACCACGTTGCCGGTCACCGAAGCCAACTCCGACAGGTTGCAGAGGTTGGTGATGGGGTCAAGACCGGCAGCATCGCCGGCTGTGCCGACATTGCCGTTGCCGTCAATGGTCAGGTTGCCGGTAATGGCCGTATACTTGAAACCCGAGCCGTTTTTGAAGGCATTCACCTGGGTCTGAGTGCTGAGGGTGACATTGCCCACGTTCGTGATAGTCCCCACGCCTACATCGGCGCACTGGCGGGTAAGCACCACGTCGTTGCCGCTGCCGCCGGTGTAGTTGATGATGTAATTTGTCCCAGACACCGTGATCATGCTGCCCTGGGCAAAAGTGCCCACTACTGCATCCACGCCGTCGTTGTTGATCAACATGATCGCATCGGCGCCGCTCGGCGTGTAACCGAGAGTAAGGTTCAGCGTAGCGCCACCCAGGTCCACAGTGCCGTTCACGATGAACTGGTCGTAACCCGAGCATGCGGTGGCGCTGTTGACTTCCATGTTCAGGGCGTCGCCGCTGTTGAGGGTCATGTTGCCGTTGATGGTCACGCAGCCGGGGCTGGAGCCGGGGGCAAGGCTGATATTTTTGGCCGGAGTGGCTGCATCCACGTTTTCGGTATAACTGCCCGACTTGACGGCGAGCGTATGGCCGCTGAGTGTCTGGGCGTCGGCAATAGCCGATTGAATGGAGCAGAAGGTCTCGTTGCTGGTGGCATTGGTGACAAAACCGTCGCCGAATGGGCCGCCTACTTCGCGGGTGTCCACGCCGTTGCTGCTCAGGGTATTGCCGCTGATGGTGCTGCCGCAGGCGATGGGCGAGTTGTCGCGCCCGAAATAGGAGTCGGAAAGGTTGCTCTGGTCGCCGTCAGCGGGGTAAGGCGTGTGCCCGGCTTGCTGCTGGATGCCTACGTCGTTGCCCGTCACGGTGTTGCCCGTCACGGTGTGGTTGGTGCCGCCGATGACGATGCCGAAGCCCTCGCTGTTGCTGGGCTGGGTATATCCCGAAACGGTATTGTTGGTTACGGTTACGCCGGTGGGCACATCCACGTTGCTGCCCGTAAGTCCGCGCCGCATGACGGCGATGCCGGCCAGGTCGCGGGCGTCGCCGGGAGCGACGGTACGCGATATGGTGTTGCCCGTCAGGGTTGTACCCCCATTGGGATTTTTGACTTCGATGCCAAAGCGACCGTTATCGGTCAGTATGTTACCGGAGATCGTGTTGGCGCCGACGCTGCCGTCCAGCCCGACCAGGCCGATGCCGTTGTCGCCGTTGTTGTACACGGTATTGTTGCTCAGTATCACACCGGAGGCCGAGCCGTCCTGCAATTCGATGCCGCAGCAGTTGTTGCCGAACACTTCGCAATTCGTAATGGTGATATTGCTTTTCAATCCGTTCCAGATGACGATACCGCGGGCGCCCACGGTATGACCGGAGGAGGTCACGTAGTTGAGCAGCACCTCATCCACGGGGCCGTTGGCGTAAAAGCCGCTGCCGCCCACATTGTTCTGGATGGTCACGTTTTGCACGGTCAGGTTATTATTTCCGCCGTTGGCGTAAATGCCGCCATCGGTATTTCCACTTGAGCCGGCGTAGTTTCGAACGGTAAGTTCCTGAATCGTGACGTTGGTTACGTTGCTGTTGATCAGGATACCTTTTCCAGTGCCCATCAACCCCGTCCCATCCAGAATCGTCCCGCCTTCGCTTTCACCGTCCAGGGTGAGAGATTTGTCAATGACCACCCGTTCGTTGTAGGTGCCGTCGGCAATGTAAATGATGTCGCCGGCGGTAGCCGCCGTCACGGCAGCCTGGATGGTGGTGTAGCACGGGGAATTTCCGTCGCATAAACCGTCCGGATTTACATAACGAACCTGCGCATTCAGGTTTGTTAAACAGGTCAACAGGGTAAGGGAAAGTGTCAATGTACCAGGTGTACAGACAAAATTGAATGGGTTCGGGAGCAATCGCGTAAAAGTTGGCATGGAGGAAGAAAATTTATTGGTGATGAGTAGAATACGGCAAGCATGCCGGGGTGAAATGCAGTGAAAACGTCGGGGAAGAAAACCGGGGCTATGTACTCCTGCCCGGGTGCAGGTATCCGGCGACTATCCGCCGCCGGCTCGGAAAACGCACCAAGCCCCGACGCATAGGCATCACGGCTTGCAACAAGAACAAGACAGGGAAAAAATCGGCGGGCGGGCGCAGCGGCATGGACATCACGCCGCCCGCAGGCAGGGTAAGATGCTTTCTCATAGGCACAACTGTTGTTTTGCCGGCGCCTGCTGTTTGAGGGTCAGGCGACCGGGTTTGTTTTGATCGGTGGATTAAAAAAAATTGTAAACCTACAAGTCGAAGTGTAGGTTGTACTACCATAAATATGTCACAAAAGTAGTGCCGAAGCCGCTCGATTGTATGACCGGCTACAAATTTTGGTATAATTTATTTTTGGTAGAGGGGATATGAATGGCCGACGGCGGCAACAATGGCAACGCGGAGTACACGGATTTTTCGGATTAGCACAGATTTTTCCGAGTGTGACAACAATGGCAACGCGGATGACGCAGATCAAACGGATTACCACGGATTTTAAAAATCCGCGGCTATCCGAAAAATCCGTGTACTCCGCGTTGCCATTGACTCGCAAGCGGCAGCAAAATCCGCGGCTATCCGAAAAATCCGCGTCCTCCGCGTTGCCATTGTTGTCGCGAGGGAGACGAGACACGTTGCCATCCTGCTGCGTTCATTCCCCCCACTCCCCCGCAAACTCCTGCGCCCGCCCCTCCGGCACCGGCAACATCTCCGTCAGGTGTAAGGCCCCCGCTCCCTGCCGCAGCGCCTTGTGCAACAACAACACCGATAAGGGATTATCCAGATCGAAATGCTGCGGCTGATTTCCCGGGAAATGTGCAAAAACATGCCGCGGCACGCTCAGGTCCCGGAACTCTGCCCGGATGTGGTAGAAAAAACTTGCTCCCGGTGCAGCATCCTGCAACCAGGCCTGCCATTGTGTTTCCTCCGCTACCCAGGCCGCGCGCGCAAACACCAGATCACCGACGCCATACCGCGCGCGATATCGGATACCCGGAGCCGTCTCCTGCCATAAACCGTCGGGCAAAAGCGCATCCACCGACACGTAGGGCACGCCCAGCAGCCACAGCAGTTGCATGACGGGCGGACGGGTTTCGGGCGCTTCGAGGCCCAGGTCTGTCAGTTGGATGTTTTGCCCCGACACGCGATCGCGCAGCACAAGGCCCTCCGGGCCGGGCGCCACCTCCAGATTGCCCAGTAAAAATTCCCGCCCGCCGGCGCCCGCCCGGATTCGCCCCCCGGGTACGGCTAAGACGTCGGTAGCCATTCGAGGCTGAAAATTGGCGTTGAAATACCCCTGCCAGGGGAATGGCAAAGTACGATTTGCGAAGTACGGCGTGCGATTTTGAAGTGCCGGGAACAAGTGCAGCCAGCGGGCAAAGAGTTTTCCGCCGCCGGGAAACAGAGCGTTCACGACGGCTTTTGTACGGCCGTTTTCTTGAAAAATCTGGAACAGGGCGCCAACCCCACCCCCATCCCCTCCCCCAGGGGGGAGGGGGGCTACATCGCGCGTTGAGTGCAAATCTTCAGTAATGGAAATTTCAGAGCGACGGGCAGTATTGCCCTCTTCGAATGAGTCTGGGGAAGCGGCATCGCGGCTAAATGTCCGGCTTGCTTGGTGGGAAGCCCCTTTGTTTTCATCGTTGAAAACTTCAGGGCAACGCGCGATGTAGCCCCCCTCCCCCTTGGGGGAGGGGCTGGGGGTGGGGTTGCACCCTCCCCGCGCAAACTCCAAAAACCCCACCGGTTTCCCCTCCGGCGATTTCTCGAAAAAATATGCCGCAAGTGCCGCGCGGCGAGCCGGGAGCGGCTTTCCCGGGCGCCGGCTCCAGTCGTCAGCCAATTGGTTGAGCAGGTTATGGAAAACCGGATCAGGAACAGGAACGCCTGTGGGTCGCTCTACATCTTCATAAAACAACTGCTCGGGCGGGATGGGCAGGACACCCTCCATCTTCCAGCGCCCGAAATATTCGCGCAC
>JAEUUV010000126.1 GCA_016787285.1 Saprospiraceae bacterium
AAAAACACAAAAACAACTCAACCCGCACGACCCCACAAGTTTGGCCTGGGCAGCATGGGTCATAGCAAGAATGGGGGGATGGAAGGGATATGCCACCCAAAGACCCCCAGGCCCAATAACTATGATGCGTGGGCTGGAGGCTTTTGAGAAGTTCCAATGGGCTTCGAGGGTGTTGCGGCAAACGTAAAGATATGTAGGAACCGTAGCCCTTCGGGGTTGGGCACTATAAGCAATTAACGCTCGGAGGTAAAGCCGAAATTTTTTTTGAAAACCTGCCTACTTTTGTCCCCGGAAGGTACGCGCAGGTGATCTGTGTGCTTCGCGGCGGGTCGTGGAACAACAATGACAGGAACTGCCGGGTGTCGGAGCGTAACAGGAACAACCCGAACAACAGGAACAACAACAACGGTTTTCGGGTAGCCCAGCACTTTCAATTGCCGGAGTCCCGCAGTAGCCAATCGAGGCCCTGCAGGAGTGTGCGGTTGATAGTCCAGCGTATCATCCCGTGTCAGGTCTTCCGGATCGGGCCGAACTAACAACTGGAAAGGCAGGGCTGGTAACCCGTTGTCGGGCGAACGTTCTGCCTTTTCGCTTTCAGCCTTTTACCGCAGGCTGCGCAACCAGCCACCGGCCATATTACCGATCTGATCTACGTCGTGCGCGATCTGGCGGTACTTGCCGGAGTCGTAGTATCCCAGTTCGAAGCAGATGCGGTTGAGTACGCGCAGTTTTTCGAGCAGCACGTTCACCTTGCGGAGCAGGGGAGGTTTGTCGGCAGTAGCGGCGTAGTACGCCTCCACGAGGTATTCGAGCGTATCGGTGGCGGCATTTTGCATACGGTCGCCCAGCAGGTATCGTTGGTTTTTGGGAAAACGGGCCAACACGGGCACGAGGCTTTTGATAAAATCCATCGTTTTGTTCACGAGTAAATTGTCCTGATGAAGCGGCATAAGCACTTGTTTGAAAAGATCGTGTCGTTCGACAACCTTCTGGAGGCTTTTTACAAGGCAAGAAAAGGAAAACGCGACAAACCTGCCGTGGCGTCGTTCGAATTTAATTTGGAACGTGAATTGTTTCGCCTCCAAGCGGAACTGGAGAGCAGGCGCTACCGGCCCGGCGCATACACGACATTTTTGGTCTATGACCCCAAGGAGCGGCTTATCAGCGCTGCGCCGTTTCGCGATCGGGTAGTGCATCACGCCCTGTGCAATGTGGTGGAGCCCCTGTTTGAGCAGACCTTCATCTTCGACAGCTATGCCAACCGCCGGGGCAAAGGCGTACATGCAGCCATCAACCGCTGTCAAAGTTTCATGGAACGATACCCGTTTGTGCTTAAAGCCGACGTGAAAAAATATTTCCCTTCCATTGACCATGAAATCCTGAAATCCGTCATTCGACGCAAGATCGGTTGCCCGGGTGCTTTAGAATTGATTGACCGGATCATTGATGGGTCAAACCCTCAGGAAGTCGTGCCGGACTATTTTCCCGGCGACGATCTGTTCAGTATCTGCGAAAGACGGAAGGGACTGCCTATCGGCAATCAGACGAGTCAGTTTCTGGCCAACGTGTACCTGAACGTGCTCGATCATTTCGTGCAGGAGGAGTTGAAATTGCCCTACATCCGTTATGTGGACGATTTTGTGGTTTTTGCCGGGAACAAGGCATGCTTGCACGAGTCGCGTTTGGCTATCGAAACATTTTTAGCCAAGGCGCTGCGGTTACGACTTAGCGCACGCAAAACCCATATTCTGCCAACAACTTCCGGGGTTAATTTCCTTGGCCGGCGAGTATTCGTCACCCACAGTTTCGTCCTCAAGGCCAACCTTCGGCGTATGCAGCGTCGGACTCAGATTAATCTGTCGGCCTTCGAGAACGGCACCTTGGATGCCGACAAACTGGAAGCGCGACTGAACGCCTGGCTTGGTCATGTTCGGCAAGCAGATATGTGGAGATATGCTCGTAAATTTTACAACCGACTCTATTTCAATCACAATATTCCCGTTTTTCGATGGGAAGACTTTGTATGGAAAGTGTTGGCATGAACGTGCGGCCACGAACTCGGTTTTTCCCATAATCCCATAATTGAGCAGCACGGCGGGGTAGGGGCCTCCCGCCCGCGACGGGGCACGGCGGCAGGGCGTTTTTTCTTTTTGTCATTTCGCCGCGTTTGTCATTTCGTAGAAACCCGTCCGATCTACGCGGGCGATCAAGTGCGGTGGCCCTTGTAGAGCGGACGGGTTTCTACGAAATGACAAACGTAGCAAATCAGGTATCAAAATATGGGAATTTTCCTCCCGACTCCGCACTTTGTGCCGTTTTTTCCGGCGACGCAACCCGGACGTCTTATTTGCCGTAATGGAGGACATAAACGAAAATTTGGAACTGCACCACCTGCTCGACGGATGCCGACAAGGCAAGCGATCCAGCCAATACCGGCTGTACGCGCAGTTTTACAATTATGCCATGACCATTGCCCGACGCTATACCGGTACGCTGGAAACCGCCGAAGAGGTTGTGAATGATGCCTTTTTCAAGGTTTTTACCAAGATTGACTTGTATTCGGATAGTTTGCCGTTTCGGTTCTGGCTTCGGCGTATCGTCATCAATACCGCCATTGACAGGTTTCGGACGGGCATGAACATGCCGACACCGATGGAACTGCAAGCGTGGCATGACCCGGAAATGGATACCGGAATTGTGGAGAGCCTGACCCACGAACAGATTCTTGCCATGCTGGATCACCTGCCGCCTGCTTACCGGACGGTGTTCAACCTGTTTGTGGTGGACGGGTTTTCCCATGAAGAAATTTCCGAGACCCTGCAAATTAGTGTGGGCACGTCCAAGTCAAACCTGTCCCGTGCCCGACAACACCTGAAAGCCTTGTTGACAGATGAATTTGAGTTTTCAAAAAAATAACTATGAGCGACTTTGACAAATTTTTTGCCGAACGGCTCAATGAAGAGACCGAATTTCCCCTGCGGGAAAAAAACTGGAAGGCACTCGCGCACCGGTTGGATGCTGCAGGCGTCGTGGGTACTGCGGCGGCCCTCACTGCTTTGAAATATTGGAAAGCCGCCGTGATGGGGCTTTCCCTTGCAACAGGTGTTTTGGTTTGGAGTGTTGTGGCGTTGCGAGAAGAAAACGCTGGATTGCGCGAAAAAATAAAGCGGCAAGAGGTGCTGCTTCAAAACACCCCGGTTGCTTCCGCAGATGGTTTTGACGATGATACCTGGTTTGCGCCGCGTGTTTTTCAACAAGGGAAAAAGGAAGAAACACCGCCAAATGCAGAAACAGCGTCTTCGGAATTGTCGTTCGGCAGGGCTTCTTCAGAATCAAGGGTACACCGCAACCATAGTCCGGCAGAAACCAACGGCAAGTCTGTAAAATCCGAAAAAACACCCGGCCACACAGAGCAAGTAACGCAACCTCGAGCCGGCAGCCGGACTCCCGATTCAAAACTTGTTGCGGAAGCCGGCCCGGTTGTTCCCCTTTCACCAATCGAAGGGCCGCAACAAACGACTCCGCCGGAGGAAGCGATTACGTCCACCCCGGGAGAACAAGGCGATTCACCGGCGGATGTGAAAGCCCTGACTATTGTGTCCGAATTGCAGCCGCTCCCGCAAGCCCCTGTGCCGGAGATTCCGATTCCAAAGCCGGAAATAGAGCAGTCAACACTGCCTATACCGCTATTTACAAAACCGTATCGGGAAAAAGCAGGGCGTTTCCGCGTGGGCGTCCAGGGAACCGTGGCGGTACCGGCTCCTCTGCCAACCGGCATCTCCGCCCTGAAAGGGGTTGGCACTGTCGTGGAATATTCCCCGCTACGCAACGTGTGGCTTTCTGCCTCTGCCGATTGGCTTGCCTATCAGGTAGAGGGTAAAGAATACCTGCCCCCGCAGTTTTTCCATGAACCACAGCCCAAACCCGATAAGCCCGGTGGCTCAAATCCGCCGAATCAGCAAACCTTTGACCTGTTGGAGGTAAAGGGGCGCCAGCGAATGCAGTTTTACAACCTCGGTGTCCGGTATGCGCTGCCGGTGCGCTTCCCGCTCAAGCCATCGGTACACCTGACACATACCTGGGCAAGATTTTCGCCGGAGTTGTATGTGTTTGAATTTGAAGACGACAAGCCCGGTGGCCCGAATCATCATCCGTCCAAAAAATTCACGCTGTCGGCATCTGCACCGGAACAAACCGTCAGCAGCCTTTGGCGGATTGGCGCCGGACTGGAATATGAAACCCGCGACTGGGTCTTCCGCATCGGAGCCGATTGGGTAGAAAACAGTACGGCTTCCAAACCGGTATTTGATGCTGCGATGATCCAGGGAACTGTGTTGTACAAATTCTAGTAACTCGGCTTCCCGATGCGTTTCAGGCGATGGATGGCCGCCCGAACCACAATCCAGAGGTGCGCCAGCAGGGTAGAGAAGAGGCCAAAGTGCTCGCGCATGATCTTGAACCGGTCGCGCAGGCTTTGGCGATGGCGTTTCTTGGACATGCCGCCCATCAGGTAATCGCTGAGTACAAGCCCGGTGTGCACATTTTGGCGGCTTTTTTTCAAAATCCGAATGCACCAGTCGTAGTCGGCGCACAAGTTTCCCGCCATGTACTCGGGCGCCAGACTGCGGCGCGCCACGAAGGATTGGTGTACCACCAGCATCCCGCCGAGGTAGTTGCGCCACGAAAGCCGGGCCGGCAACGGGCGGGTGCCGAGTTGGCTCATCAGTCCTGCCGGCTCGCGGGCATCGTTCACAAGCCGTGTGTCGCCGTACAGCACATCCGTTTCGGGGCCGACAAGTGCGGCAATTTTTTCCACCGTATCGGTTGCGTGCAGGTGGTCGCCGCAGTTCAGGAACCACACGAAATCGCCGGACGCCATTCGCAACCCTTTGTTCATGGCGTCGTACAGTCCCCGGTCTTTTTCCGAAATCCAGTGCAGATTGGGCATTTCGGCGGCATAACTCCGGATCAGATCCACCGTGCCGTCTGTGGAGCCGCCGTCCACAATCAGGTATTCGATACCGGGATAGGTTTGTTTACGCACGCTTTCCACCGTACCGGGCAATAAGGCTCGGCCATTGAATACGACGGTGATAATGGAAAATACAGGAGTCATGTTACCAGGTTTCGGGTTTGAGGGTTTCGGGTTGGAAGGTTTCGGGCGAACTTTAAAACGGGTGCGAAGGACGGCAATAGCGCTGTATTTTGCCGCGAAAAAAAACACATGTACCTGTTTTTTGCCGGCCTAATATTGAGTTTGACGGGATCGTTGCCGCCAGGTCTGATTAGTTTGTCGGTGGCACAGACGGCTATTTTTCGCGGTTTCTGGTCGGCTATGCTTCTGGCGCTGGGCGCTGCATTTTCCGAATTCTTTCAGGCCATGGGCGCAGTGATTTTTGCCGACTGGTTTTTGGCGCATCCTGTGGCCAGCCGTGTATTTCAACTGGCGGCTATCCCGATCTTTTTGGGGCTGGCGGTCTTTCTCTGGTTTTTTGCAAAACCACCGCGTACTCCCGACGCGGATGTGCCGGTGGCGCCGATGCGGCAATTTGGGCGTGGAGTGGCGGTTAGTTTTTTTAATTTGCTTGCCATCCCGTACTGGGTGGCTTACACGGGCTGGCTGCGGGTGAACGGCTGGTGGACGGATGGTTGGTCTGCAGCGTTTGTTTTTTCCGCCGGGGTTGTGGTGGGCACAGTAGGCGCACTCGCGCTGTACGCCTGGCTTGCCCGGGAAATGACGCGCCGATCCGACCTTGTGGCTCGACTGGTTAACCGATTCGTGGCATTGATTTTTCTGGGGCTGGCGCTGAAGTTGGTCGCTGAAGTGTTGAACATCAAACTTTTTTAAAGATACATGGAACCACAAAAATGGCTGATCGAAGACAGCCGCTATGTGTACGACCGAAAACCCTACATGACCTTGCGCGAAGACAGTGTGCGGCTGCCGAACGGCGCCCGGATTCCCGATTACTTTGTATTCGAATACCCCGACTGGGTATCGGTGTTGGCCGTCACTACGGAACGGCAATTTGTGCTGATCCGGCAGTACCGGCACGGTATCGGGCAGGTGCATTTCGAACTTCCTGCCGGAGTGGTAGACCCCGGAGAACCGCTGCTGGAAAGTGCCCGCCGGGAGTTGCTGGAAGAAACCGGCTATGGCGGCGGCGACTGGCAACTCTTACTTAGGGCTTGCGCCAATCCGGGCACACACACCAATTGGTGCCATATTTTTCTTGCTACCGGTGTGGAGCGCCTGGAAACCCAGCAGTTGGACCACACGGAAGAGATTAGTGTGCATTTGCTTGCTCCGGATGAGGTTCTGGCCATGCTTCGGAGCGGCGGTATGGCACAGGCCTTGCATTCGGCAGCCTTGTGGCGGTATTTTGCAGAAAAGTGATTTACAGCAACCGGAGTTGACTTCCTGGGGTGGTTTCAGAAACAGCCAAGCCGGAGTCGCGTTCCAGTTCCAGCAGCCATTTTTTGCGCCACAAGCCGCCGCCGTAACCGATCAGGCTTCCGTCGTCGCCGATGACGCGATGACATGGAATGACGATGGCGATTTGGTTGCGGCCGTTGGCGGCAGCGACGGCACGAATGGCCTCCAGATTGCCGAGTGCCAGCGCTTGCTGTTTGTACGACCGGGTGGCGCCGTACGGGATGCGCAGGAGTTCCTGCCAGACGGACTTTTGAAAATCCGTGCCCGTGAGCACAAGCGGCACCTCGAATGCTGTCCGTTTTCCGGAGAAATATTCCGCAAGTTCCTGTTGCGCCTGCCGGAGATGCGGATGATCACCTTCGACAGGCACGCTGCCGGTACCTTTGGCGATTGTTTGCAAAGCCGACTCCCAGCGCTCCGGTATATCTTCAAATTCCAGCAGGCAAATACCCGCATCTGCCGTTGCTGCGAGCAATGAGCCGATGGGGGAGTCGAAGCGGGTGTAGGTCAGAAAGGTTTGATTCATATCGCCGCCGGATTTATTGAATAGCGGCCCAAGTTACGCGTCGTTTTTTTTCCTTTGTGGAAAAAAACAATGTCTAAAACCATTGCTCCTGCATACCGCATCCTGCTCGCTTTCTTTGGAATCGCCATCGGCTTGTACCCGGTTGCATACCTGACCGTCCCGGCGGCAATTCCGTTTTGGTCGTCCAAAGGTGGGCTGACCAGCGAAACCTGGTGGCTGACGGCATTTTATGCGCATATCCTTGGCGGCGGCGTGGCATTATTGGTGGGCTGGACGCAATTTTTGCCTCGATTGCGGGCACACCGGATCGCGCTGCACCGGTTGCTCGGAAAAATTTATGTGGCGGCCATCCTGCTTTTCGGTGCTACGGGTGGTTTTGCGGCGGCGCTCGTGGCAAATGGTGGATTCCCGAGCGCGTTGGGATTCGGCAGTTTGGCCGTGCTCTGGTTTTTCTGCACCTTGCAGGCCTATCGAAGTATTCTCAAAAAGGACATTGAGCAACACAAAGCGTGGATGATCCGGAGTTATGCCCTCACCTTTGCCGCCGTTACCTTGCGTCTGTGGCTGCCGCTGTTTACCGCCGGATTTCGGCTGCCGTTCGAGCAGGCATATGTGGCGGTGGCCTGGTTTTGCTGGGTACCCAACCTGATTGTCGGCGAGTACCTCGTGTGGCGCGAGCGCTCGTAAGATTTTTCATCCCTGTGACCAAAGTCACATCGCATCAATTCTTCACTTGCCGACCTTTGTGCCGGAAAAAATCACTGCTATGCAAAAAAGTTTTTTTGTTCTGTTCCTGGCCCTTGTGGCTTGCTCTCAACCCGCGCCTGCTCAGAGCGGCGTACTTGATGCCGCCCAGACGGAGGCTATGCTGAAGTCCGACAAGCAAGTGCAATTGGTTGACCTGCGCACCCCCGGCGAGATTCAGCAAACAGGTAAAATCGAGGGCGCCCTGGTGATTAACTTCACCGGCCCGGATTTTCAGACTCAAATTGCGAAATTGAACAAAGAAAAACCCGTGATCGTGTACTGCGCAGCCGGCGGGCGCAGCCCAAGGGCTGCTGCGCAAATGCAAAAAATGGGTTTCAAAAAAGTGTATGACTATGCCGGCGGTATGAACGACTGGAAAGCCAAAGGCAAAAAAACAGTTCAATAGTCATCGCCTGCAACCAAGAGCAAACCGCCCAAAATATGGACGTTTACTGGCAAACATTTCTTGACGGCTTCACCGGATACGCCAACTACGTGGCGCACGAGGTACTGAACCCGCACTGGGGCAACTATTTCTACTGGCTTATCGGTATTTCCGCAGCTGTGTACGTGCTGGAACTACTCTTCCCCTGGCGGAAAAAGCAGCCGGC
>JAEUUV010000149.1 GCA_016787285.1 Saprospiraceae bacterium
TGTGGTACTCCTCCAACAACGCTGCGACAGCGTACCGCTCCACCTGGATGGATACCTGGCGCCGGATGGCCTCCACTTCCGCGTCGAAGCCGGTTTGTTCGGCCTGCTCGCGGCGCTGCTTGGCGATATCGCCGTAGCGGACGGTGATTTGCAGTTCTTTGGCCGACAATTCACTGACGGCTTTGGCAGCCAGATGGCTGTCGTAAAAAAGGATGACCTCATCGTCGGTCCAGTCCTCAATGGGGAGGCCGGCAAAAGAAGGCGGCTCGGATGGTTGTGGTGTTTCGGGCGTAGTATCGGTTATCATGGTCCGGCATTTTGGTTTGTAAAATCGAATTAGGTTTAGGTTGATCTCTCTTCAGGATGCGGCCGGATACGGCACGCTTTTCATCAGTCCCGGATTCTTTTCATCCGGCACCAGGATTTCCAGTTTGTCGAGGTCCGCGTAGAGTTTCATGCGCCCCGTTTCCCGGTCGTACAGCACAAAGGGCGACATCTTCGCCGCCGGGCTGCGCAGCCGCTGCAAGGTGCTCCAGATCGTGTACAATTCTTCCGGCAGTGTCCGGGCGGCAAACCAGGCTTCGTTGTTGGGCTTGTCGCCTGTGCGAAACACAATGTAGATTCTGAACGCCTTTCTAAGGAGCAAATTCATGCTCATGAAGTCGTGGCTCACCACCATCACGTCGGTGCAGTTGTTGCGGTGGATGGTAAAAAACTCGATCTGCTCCTCGGGCATCTCGCTCTTTTGCGGGATGTAGTTGCGGCTCTCGTCCAGTATGACCAGCCCGTTGCGGAACCAGGTGCTCAGGATTTGAAACCAGGACGGGTCTTTCCACTTCACGTTGCGCAACACCCGGACGCCGCGATCCCAACGCTGGGCCTTGCGCGTTTGCGGGTTGATGACGCCGTACTTCAATTCTGTGAGTGTGATCTGCGGGAACTCGTCGAAGGCGGTGGCCCGCGACGGGTCGCAGATCAGCACTTTGCGCGGCACTTTTTTGTCGCGGGTGCGCTCGATATAGAACCGGGCCTGCTGCCGGATGAAGGTGCTTTTGCCCTTGCCCAAGTCGCCGAATACACACATGGAGCAGTAGTCCCGTTGCTTAGGGTCTTTCGAGTTGTCCAGTCCGTCGTATATTGACTGCATGGGCGAAGGGGAAAAAATGGTTTTGGGGCCGGTTTTTGGGGTTTGGCCTCGGGGTTATGAAATGGGTTGTTTATCGTTCCAGTAGCCGGCCTCCTGGGTGTTCACGAACGTGGTGAACTTGTCCAGGATGCTGTCCGCATTATTAAATCCGATCTTTTCCAGCAGGATTTTACCGCCGTTCACCACCAATGGCGTGAGCAGCAGGAAGCCCAGCAGCAGTTCCGGCGAAATGCGCACCTGCCGCGCTTCGAGGATTTTGTCCAACAGCCGCACGGTACGCTGTTTCAGCCCCTCGCTCATCGCCACTTGTTCGGCAAAGGAGGTCTTGCGTTTGGTAAAACCGAGCACCGCCTCCTGCGCTTTCTCGTACAGCGCCTTTTCGCCGGGATTCGCTTTGCCGGCGGCAATTTTCGGGTACAGTCCCTCGACGGTCTGCACGGCCTTCTTGGGCGTACTGAAAAAGTCGTACGACCACACCGCCAGCACGGATTGGAGGATGTCGTACCAGTCCACCAATTCCTGGGCGGCAATGCTGTTTAGTTCGCTGTCCAGCGCCGTCAAGGGAGGCGGGTCAGCCGGCGGCGGGTCGCCGGCTGACGAATCGGCCTCGGGGGGCGGGATTAATCCAGGGTTTTCGGGGTCTATCCA
>JAEUUV010000184.1 GCA_016787285.1 Saprospiraceae bacterium
CTGGAGCAGGTGGACGACCTGTTCGCAAAGAATCCCGCCATCCGGCTGGTGTACTGCGAATCCCCGGCCAATCCCACGCTCGCCTGCGTGGACATTGCCGCGCTGGCCGAACGCGCCCACCGCCACGGCGCCTGGTGCGCTATAGACAACACATTTCCAACGCCGCTGCTCCAGCAACCCTTCGCCCACGGCGTGGATTTTGTCGTGCATTCCACCACCAAATACCTCAACGGCCACGGCAACAGCATCGCCGGCGTGATCGTGGGACGCGACCGGGAACTGATGCGCAAACACGTGTGGCGGGCCATGAAACTGACCGGCACCAACTGCTCCCCCTTCGAAGCCTGGCTGACGCACAACGGTCTGAAAACCCTCGCCCTGCGCATGGAACGCCACAGTGCCAATGCGCTGGCGCTGGCTTCTTTTCTGGAAAAACACCCCGCTGTAGCCCGGGTGAACTATCCCGGTCTGGCTTCGCATCCCGACCATGAATTAGCCAAACGCCAGATGTGCGGTGGTTTTGGCGGCATGTTAAGTTTTGAACTGAAAGGCGGTATCGAAGCGGGTATAGCCTGCATGAACCGAATCCGGTTTTGTGCCCTCGCACCCACCCTCGGCGATGTGGACACGCTGATTTTGCACCCGGCGTCGTCGTCGCACCTGAACGTGCCGCGCGACATACGCGAACGCAACGGCATTACCGACGGCATGATCCGGGTGTCGGTGGGCATCGAAAATGTAGCAGACATTATTGCCGATCTGGAGCAAGCCATCGAAGGCGTCAAGTAAGGTTCCTTCGTAATGACAAACGTAGCGTACTCGTCTCCCACTCAAAACTCAAACCCCAAAACTCAAAACTACAACAGCATCCCGGCCAGCGTAGCCGACAGGTACGAGGCCAGCGTACCGGCGATCAGGGCTTTGAAGCCCAATTTCGCCAGATCGGCCCGGCGGCTGGGTTCGAGGGCAGAAATGCCGCCGATCTGGATGCCGACCGATCCGAAATTGGCAAAGCCGCACAGGGCAAAACTGACGATGGCCAGTGTTTTGGGCGACAGCGCATTTTGGTCAATCAGGTCTTTAAGTTGCAAATACGCCACGAATTCGTTGGCTACCAGTTTGGTACCCATCAGGGCGCCGGCCTGCATCGTCTCGTGCAGGGGTACGCCCATCGCCCAGGCGAAGCCGGCAAACAGTCCGCCGAGGATGGTGTCGAGGCTGAACTGCGGGTAGCCGAACAGCCCGCCTGCCGCGCCCAGCATGAAGTTGATGAGCGCAATCAGCGCCAGAAAGCCGATAAGCATGGCCACCACGTTCAGGCCGACTTTCAGGCCGTCGGAGCAGCCGGCGCTGATGGCATCTACGATGTTGGAGTGCTGCTTGCCGACTTTCAGTTTTACCTCGCCCTGTGTTTCCGATTCCTCCGTTTCCGGGTGCATGATTTTGGCCACCGCCAAGGCCCCCGGCGCTGCCATGATACTGGCGGCGATCAGGTACTCGGCGGGCACGCCGAATTTGATGTAGGTGGCCATTACCCCGCCGGCGATACACGCAAAACTGCCGCTCATGGAGGCCATGAGTTCGGAGTTGGTCATGCCTTTCAGGTAGGGTTTGATCATAATCTGGGCCTCCACCTGCCCCACAAATGCGCTGGAAATATTGCTCAGGGCCTCGGCGCCGCTCACTTTCATGAAGTAATTCATGCCGATGGCCAGTTTCTCCACGATCCACTGCATGAGGCCGATGTGGTAAAAAATATTGACCAGACAGGCTACGAAAATGATGGTCGGAATGATGCGGACGAAGAAAATGAAGGTTTCGTTGCCGAAGATCGGGGCTAATTTTTCATCGTTGCCCAGTATCCCGAATACGAACCTGGCGCCCACGTCCGAAAAACTCAGCACCTTGGTGACCGCACGGCCCAGCCAGCCGAAAATGGCCTGTCCGACGGGAGTTTTCAGGATAAAAACTGCCAGCACGGCTTGCAGCAGTAGTCCCATGCCTACTGTCCGAAGATTGATGGATTTACGGTTGTTGGAAAGCAAAAAGGCGATGCCCAAAATCAAAACAATACCGATCAGGCCGATAAAACGCTCCATGGCGACGAGTAGTTAGGTAGGTAAATTCAAGCGTTGGTGAAAAATCGGCGAAAAGTACAGGAATTGATTTGTCCGGGGAAATAGTTTTCATTATTGATTTGAGTCCTTGCTTACCAGGATTTTGTCAATGCGCTGCCCATCTTTGTCCACGACCTCCAGCGTGTATCCCTGAAAATTGACTTTGTCGCCCACATCGGGCAAACCATGAAATACCTCGATGAACAATCCGGCAACAGTCACGTATTCACCTACATTGGCGGTCTCCTGCTTCAGGTCGAAAAAGCGCATGAATTCGCCGGCGGGATAAAGTCCGTCCACGAACCAACAGCCGGCATCGCGGGAGATGATTTTGTATTCGTCTTCCCCGTGTTCCGACATGTCGCCCACAAGTGCGTCAAGCACATCGTCCATGGTGACCATGCCGCGCGTGGAGCCGAACTCATCTACCACAATGGCGTAGTGCAGTTTTTCCCGCTTGAACGATTCCAGTAATTTGTAGGCAAAAGTTCCTTCGGTAATGAAAAGCGGTTTTCGAAGATGTTTGGTCAAGGTAAACGGCGTTTCCAACATGGGTTCGATCAGGTCTTTCAGCAACACAAGGCCTACAACATCGTCCAGGTCTCCATGTTGACAGACGGGGTACGCGGAGTGCTTTTCCAGGCCCACTATCCGGCGGACATCATCCAATTGGTCGGTTGTATCAAAAAAGACAATGTCCTTGCGGTGTGTCATCAGCGCATTCACTTTTCGGTCGCCAAGTTCAAATACGCGTTCCACGATATGCTGTTCGATTTGCTGGATTTCACCCTTGTCGGCGCTTTCCCGAATAAGCAAACGGAGTTCTTCTTCCGTTACCCTGCCCTGCGTTTTATTCCGGATACCCAGCAGGCTCAAGAGCAAATCATTCGTTGCCGTCAGCAGCCAAACAAACGGCGCCGCAATAGTGGACAGCAGCATCATAGGGCGGGCCAACAGTATGGCAATTGGTTCGGGAAAGGTCAGCCCGAGGCGTTTGGGCAGTAGTTCGCCCAACACAATGGACAAATAGGTTACAAAAATCACCACACCGCCTACGGCAACATTGTGCGCATACGGACGAATCCACTCGACCTGGGCCAAATAGCCTTCCACATCGTCGGTTATGTTTTCTCCGCTGTAAATACCGAGCAGCACCCCGATCAGCGTAATGCCGATTTGCACGGTGGAAAAAAAGCGGTTCGGGTTTTCCGAGAGTGCCAGAGCATACCCGGCGTCCTTACGCCCTTTGTCCCTGGCGTTCGTCAACTTGAATTTTCGGGCTGAAACCAGAGCCATTTCCGACATGGAAAAAATGCCGTTGAGCAGTACCAGCCCGATGATGATGAGTAGTTCCATGTGCGTTTTATTTCGATAAATTTTTCCGTTGTACGCCTACCCGGCGCGTTTTCTTAGCCGCATTTTTACAAACTTTTCCAGTTCCACGGCGTGGAACACCACGAGCGACATGCCCGCGCAGAAGCCCAGTTCTTCCAGCGTCAGCGGCTGTGTTTTGAAAATTTCGTTCATCACCGGCAGGTACACCACGGCCATTTGCAGGCCAAAGGTCAGTACTACGGACAAGAGCAGGGGCATGTTGCTGAAAATACCCTGCCGGTACAAAAACGTGCGGTCGCTGCGCACGGCGAGTACGTGGCCCAGTTGCGACAACGACAGCACCGTGAACACCATCGTTTGCCAGTGCGCGAGTTCGTTGTACATGCTCCAGGCCTGGGTTCCGAGCGTGATGCCGGCCATCAGAATGCCCACCCAGATGATGTGGTAGCCGACGCCGTCGGCAAACAGGCTTTCGGAAGCAGGCCGGGGCGGACGGCGCATGATGTCGGCTTCGGCTTTTTCGTTGGCTAAGGCCAGGGCAGGCAATCCGTCTGTCACCAAATTGATCCACAACAAATGAATAGGCAAGAGCGGGATAGGCATACCGAGCATAGGAGCCAGGAAAATAGTCCAGATTTCGGCGCCGTTGCAGGTCATAATGTACTTGACGAACTTGCGGATGTTGTCGAAAATCCGGCGGCCTTCCCGGACGGCCTTTACAATAGTGGCGAAGTTATCGTCGAGCAAAATGAGGTGGGCGGCTTCGCGGCTGACGTCGGTGCCATTGATGCCCATGGCCACGCCGATGTTGGCGGCTTTCAGCGAGGGAGCGTCGTTCACACCGTCGCCGGTCATGGCGGCGAAATGCCCCTTTCGTTGCAGCCCGCGCACAATGCGCAGTTTTTGCTCGGGTGATACCCGTGCGTACACCACTGTTTGCTCCACCTGATTGAGGAATGTTTCGTCGTCAAGGTGTTGTAATTCACTGCCGGTCAGCACGAGTCCCTTTTCGTCCAGAATGCCGATTTCCCGGGCGATGGATTTGGCGGTAGCCGGGTGGTCGCCGGTAATCATAACCGGTCTGATGCCCGCTGTTTTGCACTCCAGAATGGCCTGTTTTGCCTCCTGCCGGGGCGGGTCCATCAAGCCTGCAAGCCCGGCAAAGCGGAGGTTTTGTTCTACGGTATGGTAGGTGAACGGCTCCGGCAGCGCATCCAGCACTTCCCAGGCGTATGCCAGCACACGGATACCCTGGTGCGCCCATTGTTCGGAAAGTTTCATCAGCGCATCGCGTTCCCCGGCACTGCTCAGGCTCCCGGCCACCGACTCGCCGGCGCCTTTGGTCAGCACCAGAAACCTGCCGTCAAGGTGGTGCACGGTGGTCATGCACTTGCGGTCCGAGTCGAAGGGCAATTCGGCGACACGCGCAAAGCGGCTGAAAATTTCCCGGTATTGCGCCGGCCCCAGTTCCTGTACGGCTCGTTCCACCAGCGCCAGTTCGGTGGATTCGCCAAAAGGCTCGCCGGCGTCGTTGAACTTGATGTCGTGGTTCAGCGCCATCCCGAGGTACAGCATGGAGCAGTCAGGAAAAAGAGGGGCTTCGGGAGCGGGATGTTCGCACACCTCCACGACGTGCATTTTGTTCTGGGTTAGCGTGCCGGTCTTGTCGCTGCAGATGTAGGTGACCGAGCCGAGGGTTTCCACGGCAGGTAGTTTGCGCACCAGCGCGTTTTTTCCAGCCAATCGCGCTGCGCCGCGCGAAAGGGCCACAGTAATCAGCGCGGGCAAGGCTTCCGGAATGGCGGCCACAGCCAGACTGATGGAGATCAGCATGATTTTGAACGGGTCTTCGCCGCGCAGCACGCCGGTCACGAACAGCACTGCACAAATCAGCAGGATGATGTACGAGAGGTTTTTTCCGAATTTGGTCATACGCTCCTGCAGCGGTGTGGCGGCTTCTTTTTCCTGCAACATGCCGGCTATTTTGCCCAATTCGGTTTGCATACCGGTACCGACTACCACACCTTTAGCCCGGCCATTGGTCACCAAAGTGCCTTTGAACACCATGTTCAGTTGGTCGCCGAGCGGGATGTTGGCGCCCGGCAGGTCGGCGCTGGTTTTGTCGGCCGGCACCGATTCACCGGTCAGCGAGGATTCATCCACCCGGAGCGCGTGGGCTTCGAGCAGGCGCATATCGGCAGGCGTGACGTTGCCGGCTTCCAGCACCACCACGTCGCCTGGCACTAAATCGGTAGAAGAAACCACTGCCGGTTGACTGTCCCGAATCACATGGGCCTGTGCCACCGTCATCTTTTTGAGCGCGTCCATAGCCTTTTCGGCCCGGTATTCCTGGATGAAGCCAACTACCGCATTCAGGATAATGATGACAAAAATGATGATCGTGTCGGTGGCATCACCCATGATGCCGGAGAGGACTGCTGCTACGGCGAGGATCAAAATCATAAAATCCCGAAACTGGAGCAGAAACAGCAGCCAGACCGGCACTTTCTTCATTTCCTCCAGTTGGTTGGGGCCGTACTCCTCCAGGCGCTTTTGCGCGTCGGCAGCAGGCAGCCCTTCGGCAGTGGTGTGGAGTTGGCGCAGTAAATCGGCGATGGGAATGTGGTAATGACTCATAGGTGGGTCGGGCTTGGAAAGCCAAAAATAAACAGCCTGCAAGTTTGTGGCGACTTTGGGCGGGTCAAAAAACAAAAGCCGCATCTTTGCCCTGCATTTTTTACAAACGTCAAACCAGCCCGATCGTGAAAAACACGACTGAATCCTCTCCTGCAAATACGTCCCTGCGCATCACCGACGAGGCGGAAGCCTGCGCCGCCGTCCTGTTGGCCTGCCTGCGCTCCAGCGACATCTACGGCATGACCGAAAACGCGGCATTTCACCACACCATCAAAAACCGCAACGTCTTTCAGGGCCGCGATGCAGCGGCACTCGTTGCGGCTGCCGAGCAGTATTTCGAGCAGGCCGGCAGCCCGCCGGCACTGATTGATGCTGCCTTCGGCGCCATTCGGGAACAAACGCGCATGCCCTTGTTTTACCAGTGCCTCGACGTGATGCTGTCCGACGGTATCGTGACCCCGCAGGAGCACAAGATTTTCCTGTACATGAAAAGCAAGTTTCGGGTGGACAACGACGTGGCCTGGGGCGCGCTGGAAGTGCTGGTAACTAAAAATAAGTTGTAAGAGGCCGTCTCATAAGTCGCACTTATGAGGCGGTCTTTTTTTTGGTGGTTCGCAATATCGAGCTATCTTTGGGGCATGTCCAGGACAAAAAAGAAAAAACGGCACAGCGTCGTCACGTTCAAGCCCTACGAGCAGCATC
>JAEUUV010000216.1 GCA_016787285.1 Saprospiraceae bacterium
GCCACGCCGGGCCGCATGTTCGACCTCGTCAGCCAGGGACATCTCAAATTGAACACCGTGGAAGTTCTTGCCGTGGACGAGGCCGACCAGATGCTCAAACTCGGCTTTCTCAAGGACATCCGCGACCTGATCCGTTTTTTACCCAAAAAACGCCAGACGCTGTTTTTCTCCGCTACGATCAACGAGGAGATCAAAAAACTGGCGTATTCGCTCGTGAACAGCAGCGCCATCCGGATCCAGATTTCGCCTAAAGACCCCGTATCCAAAAACGTGAGCCATGCCGTGACCTTCGTGGAAATGGACGACAAACGCTTCTTCCTCGAACGGTTTGTGAACGAAAACCCGGACAAAAAAATCCTCGTGTTCGTGCGCACCCAGGTGCGTGCCGAGCGGGTGTGCAAGGCGATGGAACGCGTGGGCATCGTCGTCGGAACCATCCATGGGGGCAAGGAACAAAAAGACCGGCTGGAGGTGCTGGGCCGTTTCCGCGAAGGGACGCTGAAAATTCTGGTTGCCACCGATGTCAGCGCGCGCGGCATTGACATCCCGAACGTGGACTACGTCATCAATTACGACCTGCCCGACGTGGCGGAGAACTACGTACACCGCGTGGGCCGCACCGGCCGCGGCGACAAAAAAGGGCAGGCGCTTTCGTTTTGCAGCCCGGAAGAACGGCCCATGCTCGCTGAAATCGAAACCTACCTGACCAACCGCATAGCCGTGCTGGAAATTGACAAAAACGAATACGGCGAAACCCTGCGCATGACGCAGGATGTGGGCGACAAATGGAAAGACGTGCTGAGCGAAATCGAGGAGGCCGAAAAGTGGCGGAAGGGGAAGAAAAAGTAAAAAAAAGTGTCACAGAGGCTCACAGAGTTTGAGAGGGCACAGCGTTTTTTTGTCATTCCGTAGGAATCTGTCCACTCTGATTTGGCAAAAAACTCTGTGCCCTCTCAAACTCTGTGAGCCTCTGTGACACTTTTTTTTAGGTGACGATGCTCACCGAAACGCCTAACTCCGGTCATCTCTGAGCCATTGGGTATCGCCCGACTTTTGGCCCCGAAATGCATTGTGTCGGATGTTTTCGCAGACCTTCCAGGTTTGTCAAACCTGGAAGGTCTTGTTGCGGAAACGTTTGGCCGCATGCCTCCGAAAGTCTAGCAACAGCGTTTTTCATACCGTTTTATGTCAAAAGCAACTGCCCTGTCCATTGCCAAGCCGGCTCCCGGCGCGGTACTCCAGTGTTACCACTGCCAGGATGTATGTCCGAACGATCACCTGCACCTCGGCGACAAGTATTTTTGTTGCGAGGGCTGCCAGATGGTGTACGAAATTCTGAACGCCAACGATTTATGTCAGTTTTATACCCTGGATGACAAGCCTGGTCTTTCCCAGAAAAACCGTCGCGACGCCCGCGCCTACGCCTGGCTCGACGACCCCGAGGTGCGCCGCCAACTCATCTCGTTTTCCGACGGCCATACCACCCGGGTGACTTTCCTGCTGCCTGCCATGCACTGCGCGTCGTGTATCTGGCTGCTGGAGCACCTGTACCGGCTCGATCAGGGCGTGGTACACTCCAAAGTGAACTTCCTGAAAAAAGAGGTGACCATTCATTTCGAGGAAGAAAAAACCTCGCTGCGCCAATTAGCCGCCATGCTGGCGGGCATTGGCTACCCGCCCGAAATCAACCTTGGCGACGTGAGCGGACAGGGCCAAAACAAGGCGCTGGACCGCTCGCTGTACTACAAAATCGGTGTGGCGGGTTTCGCTTTCGGCAACATCATGCTGCTCAGTTTTCCCGAGTATCTCGGCCTTGAGAAGGAAAGCGAAGCCTGGTTTTTCGGCATTTTCGGCTACCTGAACCTGCTGTTGGCCGTGCCGGTGCTGCTGTACAGTTCGCGTGATTATTTTATTTCGGCCTGGAACGGCCTGCGCAACGGGCACCTGAATATTGACGTACCGCTGGCCCTCGGCATGGTCATGTTGTTTGGCCGCTCGGCCTGGGAAATCCTCAGCGGTGCGGGCGCCGGCTACATGGACTCCTTTGCCGGACTGATTTTTTTCCTGCTGCTCGGGCGCTGGTTCCAGCAAAAAACCTACCACCGGCTGTCGTTCGAGCGCGACTACAAGTCTTACTTCCCGGTGGCGGCTTCCCGAAAAAACAGCGACGGTTCGGAATCGGCCACGCCGATCAACAACCTCAATCCGGGCGACATCATCCGGGTTCGGAATGGCGAACTCATCCCCGCCGACGGGGTGCTGCTTAAGGGCAACGCCCGGGTGGACTACAGTTTTGTGACCGGCGAAGCCGATCCCGTGGCGGTGCGCAGCGGAGAGCAGATTTTTGCCGGCGGCAAACAAAGCGGCGAAACCATCGAAATCAGCCTTACGCGTCGCGTAAACACCAGTTACCTCACCCAACTCTGGAATGACGAGGCCTTCAAAACCAACGCCAAAGGGCACGCCAGCCTGCTGGCCGACCGCGCCGGTCGCTATTTCACCGCCCTTATTCTCGGCGTGGCTACGGCGGCTTTTCTGTACTGGGCGCCACAAAACATGGCCACCGCCGTCAACGCATTCACGGCGGTACTCATCATCGCCTGCCCCTGCGCCGTAGCGCTGTCCATTCCGTTCACGATGGGCAACGTGTTACGCATCCTCGGTCGAAACCGGTTTTATGTCAAAAACACCAACGTGCTGGAGGCTTTTTCTGCGGTCAACGCCGTGGTGTTCGACAAAACCGGGACGATCACAAACGTGGCGCAAAATGCCGCCCGGTTTGTGCCTGTGGCCGACTCAGCGGTTTTTGGGAAAGTGGAACAAACACTCGTGCGCTCGCTGGCAAGCCAAAGTGCGCACCCGCTCAGCCGGCAAATTGCGGCTGCCCTGGAGCAGGTGGAGGCGCTGCCGGTGGAGGATTTTGTGGAAATTCCCGGCCAGGGAATCAGCGGCGCCATACTTGAGAAAACCGTGCGGCTCGGCTCGGCTTCGTATATTTTTGGTGAAAAACGCCCGGAAAACGGTGTTTTTGTCGAAGTAGACGGGGCTGTTATCGGGCATTTCGACCTGAAAAGCCGCTACCGCGACGGCCTGTCGGGCGTGCTCCGGTATTTTCACAAACACCAGGCGACGACCTCGCTACTCTCGGGCGACAACGACCGCGAGGCCAACGCGCTCAAAAATATTTTCCCCGATCCGGCATCCTTGCGCTTCAACCAAAGTCCGCACGACAAACTTCAGTTTGTACGCGAACTCCGGGAAAAAGGCCAAAAAACGCTCATGTTCGGCGACGGCCTGAACGACGCCGGCGCCCTGCAGCAAAGCGACGTCGGCATCGTGGTGGCCGAAAATACCAACAACTTCACGCCGGCCTGCGACGCCATCCTGCACGCCGATGTGTTTGAGCGCCTGCCCCAATTTTTCGACCTCGCACGCTGGGGCATGACCACCGTCAACCGGGCGTACCTGCTGGCGGCGTGTTACAATGTGGTAGGGCTTAGTTTTGCCGTCTCCGGCACCTTGTCGCCCGTGGTGGCTGCCATTCTGATGCCGCTCAGTTCGGTGACGATCGTGCTGTTCGGCTTCGGCATGAGTTACTGGAAAGCCTGGAAGATGGGGCTTTTGGCCGACGAGCAAGCCTGAGGCGGGATGTCACCCGCCGGCATGAGCGCGGTCATCCGGGAAAGGCAAATTGTACAGGAAGTTTGTATGCGAAAGGAAGTATTCCTTAGGATAAAAAACTACTGTTATGAAAATTCAGATTTCTCCGGAACAGAGCATTGGCGCGGTACAGGACGCCTTTCACACGGAATTCCCTTTTTTGAAAGTTGTCTTTTTTTCCAAACCGCACCGGGAATTCAAAGGCAGTCCGGCCAAGTACCTGATTGAGGATCGGGCGCAAAAATTGGGCAGCCTGATGGCTGAGCCGAAGGAAGGGTTCCTGTCGTTTGAGCCTGACATGCCCACATTCCGCGCCGAGCGGCTTTTTGAGGAAACCTTCGGGTTGTACGTGCAGGTGATGCGCAAATCGGGCGACACCTGGTTGGTTACCAGCGTGACCGACGACCTGACGCTGGAGCAGCAAAATGCCAAAGGCCGCGCCGGCGAAAACGTCAACTTCTTGCCGGAAGACGAGTACGACTACCGGGAGCAGGAGTGAGTGTGTCCAATGCCGGATTCAAATTGCATTAAATTCATTCAAAACTAACTTGTTATGAAATCCATCCTCGTGCCGACCGATTTCTCCAAATGTGCCGGAACCGCCCTGAAAAGCGCCCTGACCATTGCCCGCCACACCGGCGCAGAGGTTATGGTGCTGCACGTTATTTTCCCGAATGAAGGTGTGGACAACAATGTGTACAATGTCTTCTGGTCGGATGAATACATGATCGAACGGGACAAAGGGCTGAAGGCTTGGGTCAACAGACACCGTCGGGAGGCTGCATTAAAAAAGGTGTCGGTCAAAACGGAATGCCGTGTCGGATTCCCGGTGCCGGCCATCTGTGATGCCGCCGACGACGTACACGCCGACCTGATCGTGATGGGTACTACCGGTGCGACCGGATTGCGCGGGGCATTTCTCGGCAGTATTGCCGCCGGGGTGTTGTCCAAAACCAAACGCCCGTTGCTGTCCATACCCAAGGAGTCCGACCTTGACCTCGCTGCAAACGCCGTGCTGGCCACCGATTTTCGGTTCAAACCCGGCGCCCCTTCCATGAACGTGTTGCAGAAACTGCTCGCTTTTTCCAAGGGTACGCTGCATGTGGTACACATCATGGACAAGCCCGGAGAGGCCCGGGATTCGGCTCGCGAAAAGTCCCTGAGTGACAAACTGGGTCGTGTGCCGCATGATTTTCATTACCTGCACGACCGCGACATTGCACAGGCCGTTTCCAACTTCCTGGAGTCGGTGGACGGCGGCATGCTGGTGGCCGTGGCGCACGAACACAGCCTGCTGCACAAACTCTTTTTCGATAGTATCACGCGCCGGTTTGCACACCGGTTGCATGTGCCGATGCTGACCCTGCATGATGCCGGCGGGTAGACGAAAATCGTTCCGGCGGCTGACGTTCATCATGTCGAACCGGCCATGCGCCTCCCACTTTTGTACAACCAACAAACATTCTTAAATTCATAAAAAGGAGGTACTTATGTCACTCGTAAAATGGAATCCGGAGGTGTCGTTCTTCCCCGCATTTCCTTCATGGTTTGATGATTTCTTTGGTGATAAGGCCGATTTCCCAGTTCCATCCGTG
>JAEUUV010000219.1 GCA_016787285.1 Saprospiraceae bacterium
TGACAAAAAATTGGCCTCGGAGAGGCCTAATGTTGGTAGCAGAATTGACAATTATGTTGTGAAGCCTCGGAGAGGCTCAACATTAATCGTTTTGCGCAATCCTATTCACGTTAGGCCTCTCCGAGGCCCGGACATGATCATTATCTATCCATTTCTACCAACATTAGGCCTCTCCGAGGCCAATATTTCATGATTTCCTACCACCGAGTGAAAAGGAACGATTCAAAAATTCGGGATGACTCATGTTTACAGACTTAGGATGGCCATCGCTAATTGCCTCTTCTGCTCTTGGGCTCAAAATTCGGGATGACTCATGTTACTGATTCACCCTGCCACCACCGCCACACATTTCAACTCAATCGCAATCGGCGTCGGCAGGCTGTCAATGCCCACCGTGGTGCGGCAGGGCTGGTTGTCGTGGAAATACTCGGCGTAAATCCGGTTGAACGTATGGAAATCCCGCTGCATGTCGGTCAGGAAAACGGTCACGTCCACGAGGTCTTCCCAGCGGGCGCCGGAGGCTTCGAGCACGGAGCGGACGTTGCGGAACACGGAGTGTACCTGCGCCTCGAAGTCGAATTCGGTGAAATTGCCCGTCGGGCTGCGTTTCAGTCCCGGCACGCCATCGGTCTCCGGATCGCGCGGGCCGATGCCGGAAAGGAACAGTAGATTGCCCACACGCCGTGCATGCGGGTACAAACCCACCGGTTTCGGGGCATTGGCGGCATCAAATTTTTGGGAAGAGGGCGTCGGTGTCGTTTCCTTGTTCATGTGCGCAAAAGTAGGGAAAAGGATTGAAGCGGATTAAACCCGCTCAACCCGAAAAACCTTCTTGTACCTTTGCCCGAAAAATCAGTCACACGATGCTTATCCAACGGTTTGCCCTGTCGGGCCTTTTTTTCATGCTTCCCCTTTTTCTGTCGGCTCAAATCGAAGACGCCGACATTATTTTCCGTGAATTGCGCGTACTCGACGGCGTCTGGTTCATGCCGCAGGATCGCGGCGACCGCCTGGAGATGTGGGCGTTCGAAGACGACAGCACCATGGTCGGACGCGAGGTGCGCATCAAGCAGGAAGACGGCGACACGGTGCTGCTCAAGTCCATGCGCCTCGAATTGCGCGGCGAGGTCATCCTGTACCACCTGACGGTACGCGGCCTGAACAACAACAAACCCGTTCCGTACGAACTGGTACTGGCCGACCGGGACGGCTACCTGTTTGAAAACCTGGAGCAGGACAACCCGCAAAAGATTCGCTACCGCCAACTCGGCAGGCGCGAACTTCAGGTCACGACCGAGGGCAAACGCGGCAACCGTACCATCACGGAAGAGTACGTGTTCGAGCGCGAATTCACGCCCGCGGGTGTGGAGTTCCGGGTGCGCGGCGGAATCAACATGTTTGCGATCCGTACCACGGGAAATTTCCCGCAATCCGACGATCTGGCTTTTGTAGCCAAAAATCCACAAACCTCTCCGGGGCTTGGCTGGGAACTGGGCACGCAATTCCGCTTCAAGGGCAGCGGCGGGTTTATTTCGGTCAATGCCGAACTCGGACTGATGGGCAAGTCTTCGGCCTTGAAAGCCTCGTTCACGGAATTCGACGACTCGATCATCAACTATGTGCGCGACGTAAACTACCACCAGGTATGGCTTACCCTCGCCGTGGTGCCCGAAATCAACCTGAAACGCGACGGACGGCTGACCATCCTGGCCGGGCCGTACTACAGCAGGTTGCTGTTCAACAGCATCTCCGGCACGGAAAAGCCGGCAAGTGCAAACAAACTGTTCGACGCAAACAACGATTTCAAAAGCAACGACTTCGGCCTCGTAGCCGGCTTCCAGTACCGCCTCGGGAAAAACGAGGCCGGCGGTACGCTCGGGCTGCGGGCCAATCTGGGCCTGTCCAACCTCGACGCCCTGTACAACCGCCACTGCGACGACCCCGCATTCTGCAACGGGCGCATCAATTGGCAAGGTGTTTCGCTGTACTACAGCCTCAACCTGCTTGGGCTATAAATCATGGGCAAGCAAAAATTTTACGTCGTCTGGGAAGGCCACGAACCCGGTGTGTACTCGACCTGGGAATCGGCCAAACAGCAGATAGACGGCTATCCCAAGGCGAAGTACAAGAGTTTTTCCTCCAGGGCCGAGGCGGAACAAGCCTACAAGGGAAGTTACTGGGCTTATGCCGGGAAAAACACCACATCGGGAACAAAAACGCTGACCGAACTGGAGGCGCTCGGCGTGCGCCTCGACAGTCTGGCGGTGGATGCCGCCTGTAGCGGAAATCCCGGCGACATGGAATACCGCGGCGTCCACACCCGCACCGGACAGGAGATTTTTCACGTAGGCCCGCTACCCAACGGCACCAACAACGTGGGTGAGTTTCTCGCGCTGGTGCATGCGCTTGCTTGGCTCAAACAGCAAAACAGCCCGAATATTCCGATCTATTCCGACTCCCGCAACGCACAGGGCTGGGTCAGGGCCAAAACCTGCCGTACCAAACTGGCCCGCATGGGCGACAACGACCGCATCTTCGAACTCATCGAGCGCGCCGAACGCTGGCTCCAGGCAAACCGGGTAACCAATCCTGTCCTGAAATGGGAAACCGAGGCCTGGGGGGAAATACCGGCGGATTTCGGGCGGAAGTAATCTGGTTGCCCTCGTAGAGTGAAGTGTCACAGAGGCTCACAGAGTTGGAGAGGACACAGAGTTATTGCCCGGTCCAGAGCGAACGGATTCCTGTGGAATGACAAAAAACTCTGTGCTCTCTCCAACTCTGTGAGCCTCTGTGATACTTCACTCTACGAGGGCGTACCGAAATATTGACGGAAGGCTTTTTCCTAAAAACGCTTGACCTGCCTGGTGGCGATGGCGTAACCGAGGGAGAAAGCGGGAAAAACGTATTTCCAGTTGGCGTTTATAGGCAGTCCTACTCTGGCTTCGACAAAAAAACGGCTGAACCGGTGGGTTATGCCCAGTTCGCCGGCCCAGAAGGTTACCCTTTCAGGCGATACCCACTGGCTTCCGATTTCCTGAGAACTACTGTTGAAATAGGTAGCCTTGTACACTTCTTCTCTCCCGTGAAGACCTACGCCGAAAGCGAGATAGTTCCACTTGGTTATTTTTCGATTGATCCCGATGGCTACGTCGAAGTTGTCTCGTTTCGAGTCGGGATCAAATTGAACGGTGCAGTTATTGCAAGGCGGCTTGTAGGAGGCAAGACTTGAAGCCACCACTCCAGATCGCGGCCAGGTATGCACCGATGCACCGGCATACCAGCCCATCAAACCGTATTTGGCAAATGAAATCCCGAAGGGGGCTTGTGGCGTACCCGACCAGCCCGGTACATAATACCGCGTGTAGGTTCGATTGCGCATAATTCGGTTTGTAATGAGTTTTGCCGTCAGCCGGGAGTCGGGCGGCAGTTGTGCCAGGTCTTTTGAAAAATCCCAAACCATGATCTTTGAGCCGGGTCGGGGACGTTCGAGCTGGCCTACGTCGCCTGTTACGTGTTTCATCGTATCGAAATCCAGAGGTTTGCCCGGTACATCAAGTGCAGGCAAAATCCACACCTTTCTTCGAAGGAAATGGGGAAGTTGTATCCAGCTCTTGGAGATATTGTACGTCAGCACGATGCGGTTGCCGTCGGAAAAATAAGCCACATCGGTGACTTTCTGGCCGCGTGCTTCGGCGAGTACAAGAACTATGAGAAGAAGTGATGTAGCCGAAAACTTGAAAAAACGGGTCATTGCTGGATGATTTGTGTCTTGAATTCAGTTTCGGTACTCACTCAACCTTGCTTTTTAGTTCTTCGGGAACAAAGCGCACCGGATTGCCGGCCCGGTATATTTTTTCCAGCCGGGGCAGTTTGGAGAGCCAGGCGGGCAACTCCGTCAGGCGGTTGCCGGCGAGGTTGAGCACGCGCAGGTTGGTCAGGTTTTGGAACGACTCCGGCAGTGCATCCAACCGGTTGTGGCTGAGGTCGAGCAGCTCAAGATTGGCCAGGCGCCCCAGTTCGGAGGGCAATTCGGTGATTTGGTTCAAGGCCAGCCGAAGTTCCCGCAGACCTGACAAACCGCCCAAGCCGGGCGGCACGGTCGAAAACCGGTTGAGGCTTAGGTCGAGCACCTTCAGGTTTGGAAAATGTCCGGCTTGCTGTGGCATAGTCGTCAGTTCGTTGCCCGACAGGTCGAGCAGTTCCAATTGGGGACAAGAGGCCACTACCGGCGGAACGACGGTCAGGCGGTTATTCGACAGGTTCAGCCGACGTAGGTTCGGCGAGTTGAACTCGTCGGGCGCAAAATCCTTGAGTCGGTTATAGCCGAGGTTCAGGCTTGTCAGTGCCGGCAGCCGCCATACCCGGGGCAAAGCCCGGAGCCGGTTGTTGCTGAGGTCAAGCCGGGTCAGGGTGCTTAGCAGGGTCAGGTTGTCAGGCACCTTGCCGAGGTAATTTAGGGAAAGGTCAAGTTGCTGCAGGCTTGTCAGTTCGCCGATACGGCCACTGATGGTTACGAGCCGGTTGTTATCGAGCGCCACGTAGCGCAACTGCTTCGTTTCGTAAAACCACCCGGGCAGAAAATCCAGGGTTTGCGAGGACAGGTAAACCGCCTCTACGGACGAGTTGAACGGCACGAGGCTCTGCGCGAGCAGGTATTCACATCCGGAGGTGTCGAGCAGGAACTGCTGGTAATTGCGGCTCACCTGCGCGAGGCCGGTTTTCTGATCGAACGGGACGGCAGTATTGTACTGGAAGGGTATCACCGGCTTGCCGCTGCGGTCCATGAACCCGTACCGCAGGCCGTCGTAGGCCAGCGCGAAGCGGTTTTCGTAAAAATAGAGCGAACCCAGGATATTGTTGGCTACGGCCAGCAGGCTGTCGGAGCGCCGGCCCGCCGCCACGGCTTCTTTTTCCGCTTCTATGGCACGGGTTTCGGTACGTTTGGACTCCGCCAGGGCATCTTCGGCAAGTTGTTTGGCACGACCCGTATCGTCGAAGGCTTTTTGCAGGGCTTCACCGGATTCGCGTAATTGTTTGGTGCTGACTTTCAGGCTTTCCGCATCGTGCTCGGCCTTGTCGCGCAGGTCGCTGACGGCCTGGAAGATTTCGTGGTACAAGTCCTGCCGCTCTTTGAGCATCTCGTTGCGGATGTCGCAGATTTCGGTGTCCTGCAGTTTTCGCAGAGCCTGCTCGAAATGTTGTCGGGAAAGGGCGGTCTTTGCTTCGGCCAGAATCGAACTGCAGTTTTGGGCGACCAGCACGTTCGCCGCGCTTCCGAAGGCAAGCAGCAAAAGCAAGAACAGAACTTGTTTTTTCATGTGTACGGGCGGGTCTATTTTTTTAGTTCGTTCAGTTTGTCCCTCAGAACGCGATTTTTGGAGTATGACTCCAGGGTGCCAATCACACTGTCACGCATGGCGTCGGCGTGTTCCGAGTAGCCTCTGCTGCGCAGAGATTTGGACCGTGCCAGCCAGTCGTTCACTTCGGCCAGCACTTTTTCTGCTTCTACTTTTTGAAATTCGTCCAGCGCCTTTTGAGTTTTATTTTTTTCCAAAACAGCCTCGTTCCGGCTTTGCTCCGCCGCATCCCGTTCGTTCATGGCCCAAATGCCCAGGCCGGCGGCTATAACAGACATGAAAACGGCTGCTCCAGACAACAGATTGGCCCTTCGCCGCCGGCTGCCCTCTACGGCCGCCAGCCGCTCCGCCTCCGCCTCCCGCCGTTTGGCCTCCTCCAGTTCCTCCTTGGCCCGGCGTTCTTTTTTCATTTTCAACACCGGCGCCACGAGGGTGTCGTGCGAAATTTCGAGGCTCTCGCCGCCTACCGAGTTGGGTTCCTTGCGCACGAGGTAGGTGTTTTCCAGCGCGCGGAGCAACTCGTCGTCCACGCCGAACTGGCTTTTCAAAAACCGGCTGTCCACACTCATGCGCCGCCCCTCGCCGCTCTGCGGGTCTTCGGCGAGCAGGCCTTCTTCCAGCACCACCTGCGCGGGGCGCTGCCGGGCAGGGTCGAGCCGGTCGAGTTGGCGGCGGTAGTAGGTCTCGTACAGGTTTTTCATGTCGGGCAGGTCGCCGGCGTCCACGTCGGGCAGGCCGTTTCGGTCGCGGTCGGGAATTTCCCGGTTTTCAATCCGGCCCTCGATGTACTGGCAAAGTATCTGGAGTTGGAACGCCTCGATGCCCTTGGTGTGGTTGGCCGAAAGTTCGGTCAGGATTTTTTGCAGGGCGGCATCGGTGAACTCGAACGGCGTTGTCACAAAACCGTTTTGCGGCAGCCCCGCCGGTTTCACGATGGCTTCGCGGGCTTGCGCAGTGGTCAGCGAGCGCAACTCGTAGCGCTTGTGCAGGATAGCCGGCAGCACATCGGTCATGGAATCGAGCAGGCTCATGCGGTCGGCTCGAATGGCGAACACGGCCTTTACGTTCATGGGCTGGGCGACCCGGCGTTTGGCTTCAGGCGGTAGTTGTGGCAGGTGTTTTCGCAGGTACTGTGGGATGTCGGAGTAGAGCAGTTCGGCTAATTCGCGCTTGAACTGCTCCTGTTCGGCCCGGGGGTAGGAGAAAAACTCCTCGAACTGGTCGAACACCACCACGAAGCGCCCGCCTTCGCCCGCCGTTTGCCGGCGCTTGACGTGGTACCACAGGGGGCGGTCGGCGGCGTTCGGGTACAGGGAATCGAGTCCGTCGTCGGGAGGCAGACCGGATTCGGGCAATTTTTCCTCCAGTTTGGCCAGCACGGAGTCCCGGGGCGAGCGGGTCTGGCCCTGCACAAATGCGCCGAGGCGCACCTCCACCACCCTGGCCCGCCGATCCGCCTCTTCTTCTTCCTGAAACAGCGGCAGCACCCCGGCGTTAAGCAGCGAACTTTTCCCGTAGCCCGATTTGCCGAACAGGACCACTAATTTTTCAGACAAAATCAGATTGAACAGCCCCTCGATGTCCTCGTCGCGGCCAAAGAAAATCGAGCGGTTGGTGGCCTCGAAGGGCTTGACGCCCATGTACCGGTAGTGTTTTTCGTGCACGGTCAGGGCAGTTTTTGGGTGAGATCAAGGATGCCCTTGCGGATGCGGGCGATTTTCACGTCGAGGTTTTCCTGGGTCGTGGTGCGGTCGCGGTATTCGCTCAGCCAGGCGTGGTAGCCGGCCTTGTGCATGGTCAGTTCGTCGCGTTCGGCGGCGGTAAGGTCGGCGGCACAGGCTTCGAGTTGTTCGAGTGCCGCTTCGATGTTGTTGAACTGCACTAAGCGGCGCACCACGGCTGCCCGGTCGGAGATGGGGTCGGGCAGGGAGCGCAGTTTTTTGGCGGCGGCGTATTCGGTGTGCAGGTCGTGCAGAAACTGCCAGTCGCCGCCGTAGATGGTCAGGTTGAACTGCTGCTGGAAAAACGTCCGCGTGTCTTCGTCGCCGATGATGGTTTTGGTGGCGTAGTTTTTTTTGGCGTTGGAAAACCGGTCGCGGTTTTTGTTCACATAGCGCAGCAGCAGTTGCGTGTACCATTTGTCAAACTCGAACCCGATGAAAATGTAAGTCGTGGCGTTCACGAGGTGGTCGTTCACCACTTTGGGCACGCCGAAATCGCCGAGCAGGTTTTTGAGCAGGTCGAACATGTCGTCGAAGTCCAGCACCAGCGACTGGTAATCCTCGATGCTGCCGCAGAGGTTGTACACGAGGGGTGTTTGGGCGGTGGGTTTGGTGATGTTGCCCGGTGTGGCCTTGTCTTTGGTGGAAAAATAGTCGAACTGGAAGTTGATCTGGCGCTTGCTGAAATATTGGGGCAGCGTGAGGTCGGGATTCACCGACACGATCAGGGGGAAAGGCAGTTCGGCGATGGGCTTCAGCACGGCTTCATCCAGCGCCAGGTTTTTGTAAAACGTTTCGGCCTCGGTCTGGGCATCCATTTTGGATACGGCGGTATCGAAAATGAACAGGCCGTCGCGCTCAAAAAAATGGGTGGCGTCGGTGCCCAACGAGTCGCTCAGGTGTATATAAAAATCCGCCGCCACCGAGCGGCCCTGACCCGACAGGAAGTCGGGCCCGATGAGCAGCACGGCGCGTTCTTTTTCCAGGTCGTTGAGAATTGTTTTCCAGTTCGGCAGCAGCATGGCGGGTATTTCGTTGGCGTTTTGGCGTTCGAGCAGCAATTTATCAGGCCGCTAATGTACATGCCGCCGGTAAAATTTCAGGGAAAAGTTTGTTTCCGTAGGGGGGAGGTGTCCTCTCCAACTCTGTGAGCCTCTGTGACACCTCCCCTCTACGGCGCACTCAAATGATACACCCCCGGCAAATTCCGCCCGAGGCCGTCGTAGTCCAGCCCGTAGCCGACCACAAATCGGTCTTCAATGTCGAAGCCCACAAAGTCCACCTGCACCGGGAAAGCGGCGGCTTCGGGTTTGCGCAGAAAAGCGACGGTGCAAATGGAGGCCGGTTGTTGGCTGCGCAGGTGGTTGAGAAAAAAATGCAGGGTGCGTCCGGTGTCCACGATGTCCTCGACCACGATGATATGGCGGTCGCGCAGGTCGTTTTGCAGGCCCATGACCGTTTGCACGTCGCCGGTGGAGCGGGTGCCGGAGTAGGAAGAAAGTTTGACAAAGCCCACCTCGCAATCGCCGTCGAAGGCGCGCATGAGGTCGGCGGCAAACACGAAGGCGCCGCTCAGGATGCTGACAAACAGGGGGCGTTTTTCCCGGTACAGGCCGGTGAGTTCGGCGCCGATTTCGCGTACGCGTTCCTGTACCTGCTCAGCGGGGAGCAGGGTCGTAAAAAGCCGGTCGTGCAGCTGCACGTGGTCGCGGGAGTGGGTGTAGGTTTCCATAGTTGCGTATTAACGTCGGCGAGGTTTTGAACCTCGCCGACGTTCAGGCTGGGTTTAAAAATTAGTACCGGAGTCCCAGCCGGGTGTACACAAAACTCATCAGCCAGGCCGGCCCGATCATCAGAAATTGAATATCCTTGAGAAACGAGGGTTTTTTGCCTTCCACCTTGTGCCCCCAGAACTGACCGATCCAGGCGGCTACAAACAGGCCGAGGCACACCTGCCACAGCACCAGTCCGGAGGCTTCGATCTGTTGGGCGACGAACAGGCAGAGCACGGAAAACAGCAGCATGCCCACGGAAAGCATGGGCGACAAGCGCACGTAGTAGGCCACCACCAGCGCCAGCAGCACCATCGCTACGTTGAGTTCCAGGGTCGGCGTGATGCGGTAGCCTAACTTGATGCCGTAAAACAGGCCGACAATGCTGAAAAAGATGGTGGGCACACAAATCCAGTGTACCAGCTTGTTGGTGGGGTTTTGGTGGCTTTCGCCGTACTCGGACAACCAGGTTTGGATACTTTTCATACGCTTGTTTTTACGTGAATGAATCAAAGCCGGTTACTTGGGCACTGTACGCAGTTGACGTTCGATTTCCTGCAGGCGTTTTTGTTTGATCGAATCCACCAGACGGGGCAACTCGGTACTGCGCTGAACGACGCACAGGCTATCCAGTTCAATGCGCGTCAGCCGCACCTGGGCAGCAACCGTTGAGTCTATCTGCTGCCGGGTGCCGGCGTCCAGCGGCGCATTGGCGGAATCGCAGGCGGCGAACACGCTGCTAAGGCATACTATTTTCAAAACACTGAACCAGGTTTTCACCATACATATCTGGATTGCAGCCCCAAAAATCTGCGTTTCGGCGGAAATCGGCGAAATGTTTTTTCCTCCTACATTTGTCCGCATGAAACACGTGTACTTCACCGGATTGTTCATCCTGTCGCTTCTGCTCTGCCGAACGGCCCCGGCAAACGCCCAACTCGCCACCTTCCAGCGCCTGTACCACAAAACCGGCGACCTCCAGTTGTTCTCCGGCGAAGCCGCTCCCGACGGTGGTTTTGTACTCGGCGGCATCGTGGAAGACGGCGCCGTCAGCCGGCCCATTATGCTCAAACTCGACTGCTCGGGCGAAGTGGCCTGGGTCAAAACCCTCGGTACCAGCAGCACCGTGCAAAACGTGTTCACCCGCGTAGCCGTCACGCCCGATTCCGGCGCCGTGCTCCTGTGCAATGTCGGCCAGTTCAATGCGTACAGCATCGTGGTGCTGCGCGTGGACAAAAACGGCAACACCCTCTGGCGTAAAATCATTAACCAGAGCAGCGGCGACAACGGCGGCTACGGCATCGCCAATACCGCCGACGGCGGCTTCATTATCACCGGCTACACCAACCGCTATGGCTCCGAAACGCCCGGCAGTTCGTACCGCGACGTGTACCTGCTCAAACTCGACGGTTCCGGAAACCTCGTGTGGACCAAAACCTACGGCAACAAAAGCGCCTACGACGAGGGCACGTCCGTCATTCAAACCTCCGACGGGGGCTATGCCGTGTGCGGACGCTTCATTGACCAGGGCACGTTTTATGCTTTTTTGCTCAAGACCGACCCGACGGGAAATCCCCAGTTTATGCGCACCTACGGCGACACCCTGCATTCGTCCTGGGCTTTTGCCGTACGCCAGATGGCCGACGGCGGCTACGCGCTTGCGGGCAGCACGACCGTCTTGCAGCAGAACTTTCAGAGTTTTGGCGACAACTTTGTGCTGCGCACCAACATGAACGGCGATACGCTCTGGACACAAGGGTTTCATGGCCTGCCCAATTCGTTTGAAAACGCCTCTTCACTGGTACTGGACGCACAGGAAAATCTCGTGATCGGTGTAGCCACGGCGAGTTACGCCACCATCGGTTTTGTCCCGAACAAACACCTCGTGGCGCGTTTCGGGAGTAACGGCGCCCTGCAAACAGCCAAACTGCTCAACACCGGCGGCTCGCACTACCCGGTGGTGGCCGCCCACCCCGACGGCGGCTATCTCGTTACAGGTTTTACCAACAACTACCTCGGCCTCGATTTCACCGGTCTGGTCATCAAAACCGATGCTAACCTCGAAGCCGGCTGCTACACGCAGGACGCCACAATTCAGACCGTTACTCGGTCCCTCCCGATTCAGGTACGTACGCCGACCTACACGACGGCTTCGGGCGGATTGGCCACCAACTATGCCACCGAAACCACCCTGTCGCTGCTGGATTCAGCCCTGTGCCAGGTAGCGGCGCCGGCTCTGATGGCTGATTTTTCGGTGGGCGCCGGATGCCCCGGCGCGCCACTTCAATTCACCAACGAAAGCAGTACCGGCGTCACGGGTTATGTCTGGGATTTCGGCGACCCCGGCAGCGGCGCCGACAACAGTTCCACCCTGCCAGATCCGACCCACGTGTTTGCCCAGGCCGGCATGTACGACGTCCGGCTCACGGTGACCAACGGCTGCCAAACGGAAACTGTCACCCTCCCCGTGTTGGTAGACCAGCCGCCGATGGTGAACCTTGGGCCGGATACGGTCTTTTGCAGCGGAGAAACGTACCTGCTCGACGCCGGAATCGCCGGCGCCCAGTACGAATGGAATACCGGCACAACCGGCCAAACCCTCACGGTTAGCGACTCCGGCTTGTACGCCGTGAAAGTTTTCGTGGGGGTGTGTGCCGCCACCGACACCGTGCTGGTGCGGGAAAGCACCTGCGATTTGCTGAACATCCCGAACGCGTTCACGCCCGACGGCGACGGCAACAACGACACCTGGAGTCCTATCCTTGGCTCGGACTATACCGTCCGGCTGCTGCGTATTTTCAGCCGCTGGGGCGAGGAGGTGTTCACGTCCATAAACGCCAACTTCGCCTGGAACGGCCAACACAACGGTGAGGATTCCCCCTCCGATGTGTACGCGTTTTACCTGGAACTGAATTACAAAGGCGCCGTGGTGACGCGCAAGGGGGATATCGTGCTGTTGCGGTAAGAGCAGCGCAAATTACATCAGCATCCCGCTCACCGGCTGGATCGGCGCCGGCGCCGGCTCGCCCAGAATTTCTTTTAAATCAATTTCGATGGTGCGGCTGATGGACGAGATGGGAACATCGTTGTAGGTACCCTCGAACGGGTTTTCGCTGTAATCGCCGATCATTTCCATCAGGATAAACACCCAGGTAACGACGGCATTGAACGGTACGGTCAGCCAGACGTACTGGTGCCCAACGTTGTCGAACTCGCGGATGAGCGCAAACGGCAACAGCAGGGACATCACCTTGATGAGCAACAAGGGAATGGTGGCGTACTGGCGTGGAAACGGAAAGTTTTTGATGCGCTCGCTTTTGCCTTGTTCGTCGTACATGGCCGACACGAATTTTTGCAGTTCCATGTGGCGAAAATCATCCATCAGGCCCTGTTGCCGCAGCTGTTGCAGGTCGCGCGTTTGCAGCGCCAGCACCTGCACGGCCTTGTTGCTTTTGCCTTCCAGTTGGGCCAGTTCCGCCTCGGAAAGGAACTCGCGCAGCACATCCTCCAGCCGTTCGTGGCGCTCGGGAGTTTTCAGGTCGGGAAAATAATCGTTGAACTGTTCCGCCTCCTCGGTGTGTTCCCAGACGCGCGGCGTGCGCAGCTGGTAGCGCAGGCAGGTCAGCCAGGCTAAGTGGCGGAAAACGAGTCGCCGTTTGATGGCGTGCAGCGCCGCATCGTCCACCTGCTCTTCGGCATGCAGGTTGCTCACGTAACCCATAACCGATGCTGCAAACGAGCGCGAGCCGTTCACAATGGCGCCCCATATTTTGCGGGCTTCCCAGAGGCGGTCGTACGAGGCATTGTTTTTAAAACCTAAGTAAAAAGCCAGCGCAGTGCCTACCAGCAGAACCGGCTGCCAGGGCACAAGGAAACACCCGGAGCCGAGTACGGTGTACACGCCTAAGGCCAGCAGTGCCGTGGCCGCTCCAAATATAAAACCGCGTTTCGACCAGCGGATGGTCGTCCAGTACCCGTATCGTCGTTCTGTGTACATGCGCGTGTTTTTGAAATTAACGGCGACAAAAGTATCGGTTCCGCTCAATTTCCACGCACGCGTTCGTATTCCACCTGCACCAGCCCGCTCGGGTAGGCCCGGCTTTGTACCAGGCGCAGGGCATGTTCGGGTCTGCCGGGCTTGAACAGCGGAATACCTGTACCGATTGACCGACGTGCTCAAGGCCAATGATGGAAGTATTCATGGCTTGTCCGTTTTAACGAGTTTCCCGCTCTTAACCCGCTCCCCGCCGGCCACCACCTCCCAAAAATACAGCCCCGCCGGCAAGGCCCCCGCTTCGATCTCGTTCACGCCCAGCACCAGACGCTGCTCCAGCACCAGCCGCCCGGCCGTGTCGTACAGCCGCAAAGCCGGGCTGCGCAGGTTGGCACTGAGCGCCACGGCAAAGCGCTCGCGGAACGGGTTGGGCCAGACCCGCACCTGCGCCTGCAGCACCGGATTGTCCTGTGCCGTCACGCCGAGGTAGAGCGTCTTGCAATGGGTGTCTGAGCCGTATGGATTGCTTACAGTGAGGCAGACCTGATACGCTCCCGGCTGGGCGTACTGGTGTTGCGGGTGGCGCGCGCTGCTCGCGGGCGAGCCGTCGCCGAAGTCCCACGACCAGGTGGCCGGCTCATAATACGACAGGTTGCGGAACTCCACGGCGAGCGGGTCGAGGGTGTCCTGCTCGTAGCGGTACCAGGCCTTAGGGTGGTTGTTCAGGCCGAGGGTGTCGCAGGGCGAGCCGTCGAGCGGGCCGAGGCGGAAGTACGGGAAGTTGGGTATGGAAAAGGCGTTGCGCGTAGGCAGATGCACGGCGTGCTGCTCGTATTGGCAGGCCATACCCGGTTCATCGGGGTAGTGGATGGTATGCAGCACATTGGAGCGGGAGGATGGGCAGGAGTATATTTTGCCGTCGGGGAACAATTGCAGGTACATGGGATGTGTCGGGTTTGGCGCCAGATACCCGTCGTATTCCATGACCACTACGCCGCTGGATTCTACGTCGTCTGCCCAAAGGTCGTACTGTCGGGTAAACATGGAAAAGCCTGCGTAGTAGTACCTCGAATTGGGCGCAATAGCCCCGCCTACCCAGGCCCCTTGCGGCTCGATGATCTGCCTGTGATTAGAAAGCAACCCTGAACATCGGTCAAAGTTGTAGATGTTGATATAGCAGCCCACGGAGGTAGTCGTATCGAAATCTACCCCATCCACGATCACGTAGTATTCTCCGTTTGGCGAAAAGCATGCCTGCCCGACGCCGTCTGTGTACCGAAGCCCGATGGTTTGCATACCGGCATGGTGTATCCCGGATGGATCAAGCAATAACCGATGATAGGTGTTCGAGTTTTTTTTATGGGCCAGTATCCACCAGTCCCTTCCGTTGGCGTGTTTGGTAGCAGTGAACTTACCAAGGGCAAGTGTATCTTCGATTGCTACTTCTCCCCTCGAAATCACCTCGCCTAGGCCATTGTTCAGGTTCATGTCAATTTCCGCTGCGTACAGGTTGAGAGACACTATCCACAATACGGTATCAGGATCGGTAAACGAGAAATACTCCTCATCACCGTATAGCAGAACGATCCGGTCGCTTGGGCCGGGCTTGGGCAGGGCAAGGGCAAACTGGGGCCAGATATTGGGGCCGGGGCCGTCGTTCGTTAGTGTTTCGCCGTTTTCCATATTGCCCCACTGTACATTGCCTATATCTCCACCATTAGTGTACATTTGTAACATGCCATTAGAATCGGATATTATAGCATTTGTGCCATCGAAATACATTCCTAATTCCAAGTTTTCTTGTATAAGCAGTTTACCATCTGGAAAAGTTAGTACACTTATACCGAAAGCATCTCCAGGCGGACTAAACGTACCTCCTCTGTATCCTAGTAAGGTGGTGTTGTCATGAGATTGCCCGAACAAACAGGTGGGTAAAATATTTGCTAACAGGAGTATGATTTTTTTCATGGCGAAAAAAAGAGGCGGTGCTGTCTTATGAAGACATCACCGCCTCGTAAATAATTAACGGATCAGGATGAGTTTGCGAACTTCCGTTTGGTTGCCCATGCGCACATGGCAGAAATAGATGCCCGGGGACAAGCCATCCAACATGAAATCCAGTGCTTCATTCGGGAGATCAAACTGTTTTTCCAATACTGACTGCCCCGATACATGGCGTAGAGTCAACTGTACAGGTTGATTGCCTGCTCGCTCAAGGCCCATGATGGACACACTGCCGGATGTCGGGTTGGGTTTCAGCACAAAATCAAAAGCGGATTTGCCAGACGAGTTGGTGCCGGTAACGCGGCGCTCTTCCCACCCGCACAAGATTGTATCGTCGAACTCGGTCGGCTCCACCAACTGGTAAATGGCGCGGGCAAGGTACACGGCACTGCCGCCCTCTTCGGGACATTGGACCGCCATTTGATTCAGTATAGTGGCAGTAAATATGGTTGCCAATACCGGTAATTTCATTCGGCAAGTTTAACACATTTCCCGCTCTTCACCCGCTCCCCGCCGGCCGTCACCTCCCATACATACAGCCCCGCCGGCAAGCCCGCCGCCTCGATCTCGTTTACACCCAGTTCCAGGCGTTGTTCGAGCACGCGCCGCCCCGCTGCATCGTATAGCCGAAGCGTCGGGCTGCGCAGGTTGGCGCTGAGCGCCACGGCAAAGCGCTCGCGGAAGGGGTTGGGCCACACCAGCACCTGCGCCTGCAGCACGGGGTTGTCCTGTGCCGTCACGCCGAGGTAGAGCGTTTTGCAGTGGGTGTCGGTTCCGTACTGGTTGCTCACGGTAAGGCACACCTGATAGGCCCCCGGCTGCGCGTACTGGTGCTGCGGGTGGCGCACATGGCCCACGGGCGAACCGTCCCCAAAGTCCCACGACCAGGTGGCCGGTTCGTAGTACGACAGGTCGCGGAACTCCACGGCGAGCGGATCGAGGGTGTCCTGTTCGTAGCGGTACCAGGCCTTAGGGATGTTGTCCAGCCCCAGCGTGTCGCAGGGCGAGCCGTCGAGCGGGCCGAGGCGGTAGTGGGGGAAGTTGGGCAGGCTGAAATCGTTGTACTTGAGCAGTTGGATGCCGTGCTGCTGGTATTGGCAGTCCGTGCCCGCCTCGTCGGGGTTGTGGATGACGTGCAGGTAGCGCGTGCCGTTGGTGGCAGAGCCGTATATCTTGCCGTCGGGAGCGAGTTGTAGCATATAAAGCGTAGTGGAGAATGGATCTTGAAAGCCATCATATATCGCCACCACCTGACGACTTTGTAAGATGTCGGCAGCCCAAAGGTCGTATTGATGGGCTAAGGTTTGTTTGTTGTGGTACAAATAGCGGGAGTTGGGCGAAAATGCCAAGCCTCCAAATCCCCGCTCTCCGTGAATCTGTATTTGATTGGATAATGTACCGGTACAGCGGTCAAAGTCAAAAATATCCAAATATGAGCCGACCGTTTGGCTAATGGTGTTATACACTGCAAATCTGGTTCCATCTGGAGAAAAACATGCAGTGTTGGCTCCGTTGATGACCGGGAGACTGACCTCTCCTATTTCCAGCGGATGGAAACCATCGGGGTCAATCAAAATCCGATGATACTTTTTCGTATTGCGTTTGAACGACAACAGCCACCAGTCGCGACCATTGGCGTGACGGCATGGTATTACATTGCCGCGTATCAGCGTGTCGTTTTCGATTATAGCCAACCGGCGGTCTATTACCAATTCGAGGCCCTTACTGATGATTGCCCCACTCATATCACCCGAACAAACATCAAGAATCAAACCATCGCCCTCCAGGAAAAGCAAACTGGCGTAAAGCAGTAGAATACTGTCCGGTTTGTCCGGAAAGGGGATGAAAACGGAGCCTTTTGGTATGGTGGAGGCACTTAAATAATAATTAGAGTTCACTTTTTCATTCAGGTTCTTCCCATTCTCCATAGCCTGATACTGGTTGTTTTGGACTTGTATGCCATTAAAAAAAGCGAACAGGCTACCATCAGAATTTGAAAAGGCCGAATTCGTGTGTGGAAAATCATAGCCGGGCATTGGATAAGGTATCGTATCTATTTTCAAACTCCCATCATCAAAAGTCAAAATGCTGTGCCCATATTTAGCACTGTTTCCCGGATAGCCTAATATCCAGGTATTGTCATGTTTCTGTGCAATCAAGCAAGTACACGACAGTATTGTGCCGATTAACGTAAGTGTTAAACGCATGGTGGAAAGGTTAAGCCCGGTTGCAGCAGCGTATTGCTGCAACCGGGCGTGAAGAATTAGTGGATAATGGAAAGTTTTACCGGCGCGAACCGGCGGCCGGCGGTCGAAACCCGGCAGATGTACAGGCCGGTTTTTACCGTGGAAAGGTTGAGGTTGAGTATACCGTCGCCCGGGATACCCGTAGTCTCAAACACCAATCGGCCTGCCAGATCGAACAGTTGTACCTGCGCCCATTCGTCGGCGACGGAATGAAAGGATAGTCGAACCTGATCCGAAGCCGGATTGGGTCGGATAAGCACCTGCTCTACGGGCGGTGTTTGTTGGCGCATCAGGTATCGCGCCCCGGTAGATGCGCACAAGGAATCGTCGTCAAAATAAGCGGCGACCTTCGTGCGGTACAGGCCGCGCGCAATGAATACGGCTCGGCCTCCGACAAGCGGGCACTGGTGGGCGATGTCGGATATGCTGTCGAACTGGGTTTCGGTCAATTGCGCCGCGTCCGAGGCGCACCAGTCTAAATACGTGCGCCAGACCGTTTTCAGGTTGGTTTGCAGGACGTCGTTTTCCGGCAGCGTATCCACGGCAGTCATGGCCGCCAAGGCCCTTGCCTGCCGCAGCGAATCAAGGGCAATTTGCGCCTCGGCCAGGGCTGCCGCAGGTGCTGTCAGCCGGTCGAGCACGGCTTGTGCCTGCCAGTAAATCTCCAGCGAATCGGCGCGTGTGCCGACCGAATCCAGGCCGTTCAAGACCTGCATACTTTCCGTTTCAATGGCTTCGATGCTGTCCTGAAGGTATTGCAGCACCGTTAGAAAGGCTGCCGGTGTCGCGTCCACCTCTGCCACCAGGCGTTCGGCCATGTAAAAGGCCTTGATGGTTCCGCTGGCATCGGCATCGGCGTAAAAAGTATCTACTACTGCCGTATCCCCCAACATTTCCGGGTACGTCTTCAGGCGGGCGTACAGGTCACGGGCCAGTTCCCAGCGCAGCATGGCGGCATCCGACAAGGTGTCGAATACGCCGGATGCCAGGGAAATATCCGTGAGCGATAGGGCCGATCTTTTTCCCGCAGGATATACGACCGACGGGCAGAAGGCATCCGTT
>JAEUUV010000237.1 GCA_016787285.1 Saprospiraceae bacterium
GTCCTGCCTCTGGCGCCCCGGTGCTGCAAAGCCTGAAGTCCCGGCTGGTCGGCCCGGTGTCGGCATCGTCGAACTAAACCCGTACTGGTAGGTTATGGCACTCACGGCGGCATCGGCACTTTGGAGCGCCGGATCGGGCGCCACGGGCATTTTGCAAAAAAATGCCCGCTGGATCGCCCTGGCCCTCGCGGCGCTGGCGCTGTGGTGGCTGTTCCGGCCGTATTTCCGGGTGTTGTTCGGCCTGGTGCCGGAGGATGCGAAAATGCAGACGGGCGGCGGTGACGTGACGGCAGACTTTTACGAGCGCCGAAAAGATATCGCCGGACTCCTGCACGAAACCCTGAGTGGCAACGCCCTGACCACCGAAGGCCGCTGCGAAGCGTTGTACGATGCTTTGCAATGGAACGACAATCAGCTCCGCGTGATCCACAACGCGTACAAAAACGCGCACGGAGAAACCCTGCATCACGCGGTGGGCGCCACGTACACGGACGATTGTTCCTACCTGGGCATGAGCGACGGACTGAACACCACCTTTTTGCAAAAACTGGACACCCTCGCCCTGACATGAATTCCGGAAACGCATCGTTTGTCGCCATCCTGCGTATCCTGCTGGTGTTGGCTATCCTGGCGGCGGCGGTTTTCCTGCTGCTTCGGGTACCCAAACTGGTGTTCAAGGACCCGATCGCGGGCGGCCAGCCGAAATGCGCTAAAGACGACGCCTATTATTACAAGGACCCGCACAACCATCCGTTTGACTGTTAACCCCGAGTACCCCAATGCCACAACCCAATGCCATACAACAGGTTTTTAACCCCGCCACCCAGCGGACCTTGCTTCGCATCGGCTTGTTTTTGGCCGTCGGGCTGGCAGTGACGTTGATCGTGGTATTCTTGATCCGGCTGGTCAAAAAGTCGGCGGCGAGTGGAAGTACAGACAACGGCAATGGCGGTAACAATGGCAACGGCTCCAACCCAGACGGTACGCCAGTGGCGCCGCTGCCGCAAAACCTCAAACGCCTGGCCGACGATCTCAAACAGGCGACCGGCTGGACTTTTATCTGCAACGAATTGCGCTGCGATACCATCCTGGCGATAGCCGAACTGCCGGACGCACAACTGATCCAACTGGCCGCGTATTACAAGTCCATGTACAACGGTACGCTGCGCGCAACCTTCGATAGTTTCTATGTCAGTGGCTGTTGCTTTAAAGATGCCGGGGATGTGGTGGACGCCAAATTGAAAAGTATTCAACAGCGGGTCAAAAACCTGAATTTATAACATGAGTGCGAAAGAGATCATAACCTGGACACTGATCAATGTGGCCGCCACGGTGCTGGCCACGGTGATCCTCTATTATTTCTTTCGCTTCAATCAACCCAAAACCGCTCAAAAGACATGAAAAAAGCAATCGGATCGCTTCCTGTCTGGCAGTTTACGCTACTGCTGGTAGCTGTGCTTGCCGTTTTTACGGTGGCCGTGAACGCTTACAATAAACGCCAAAAAACCGCCTGATGGGAGTCCTCGACGTGATCGAAAAACTGTCCACCGATGGCATCCGGGTCGAAGTCGCTTTCGAGGAGCGGACGATCTTCCGGCTGCTACTATACGGTTGCCTCTCGGCCGTAGTGGCCGGCGTCGTTACCGCATTGATTCGCAAAAAAATTACCGGATGAACCAGGAAGTGCTCGACATGATCGCCAGCGGTAAGGTGCCGTACCGGTATGAAACGGATACGGAATCGGCACTGTATTTCGGGTTGGCAGTGTTGGTGATTGTGTTTTTGTACGCGATTGCCGAGGCATTAACCCGAAAGTATATTGGATAAACTCAAAACAACCCTAAAAAATGAGCAACGGATATTTCCAAAACCCTTGCCGGAAACGTATCACTACCCGGCAAACCGACCTGGACGGCGGCGATTTCAGCCTGAGCGTAGTCGCGGCGCCCGGTGGAGACCCAGGCACCTTTGATGTAACGGCCACTCTCAAACCCAAAGTGAATTTTGGCGACGTGTCCGGTTTTGTAACGGCCGGCAATGCGTCCTTGTACGATGCCCTGGATACGGAAACCCCTATTGGCACCGCGCTTGGTCCAAACACCACGGGTGTGCCGGGAGCGCTGTCAATCGTATTTCCGGGTGTGGCGCAGTCCGTAAGCAATGTCGGCAACACCTGGCTAATGGTGCTGGCCAACGTTGAAATCACGGCGAAAGACGGCCAAACGTTCACCATTCCCTCGTTGAGCAAAACCTTCCCCAGTCCGCTGTAAAACCATGCCTTGCTGCTCCAATAAAAAACCGCGCGGTCGTTTGGTCCGGAAGGCCCTCTTTTCGGCCATTCCGACCTGGAATGACAACAACCGTTGTCCCTCCGGGGCGCAGCGGCTTTTGCAGTGGCGATTTTACAAAAACAAACTATTGGTTTTTTCTACGCCATTCGGGGCTCCAACGGACGCTTTGAGTATCGGGACAGGCAGCACGTATTTGTATCTGAATGTCACGAACGCGCAGATAACGGCTTACTTGATTTCGCAAGGCGTTTCGATTTCTGAAACCGATACCATCTGCATAGAGGTTCGCCTGAATAACTGCCAAAACGAATACGCGGTCAGCAACAAGATTTGCTTTGCGGCTGAAGTAGCGGAAAGTGATTGTACCTGCGAATTCGCTACCGACTTCGATTCGGGCCAAACGGGTAACACGGCCACATCGCCCATCGGTTATTCGGCCAATGGCGGGCAGTTGGTTTTTTCCAACGGCCTGATGAATCCGGAAGGGGAGGACTTTTCGCTATTGCCACTCGAAAGCAGCGATAACCTTGCCTGGGTGACGCTCGATGAAGCTTGCGATGCCGCCATAGAAATGGAAGAAGTTACTGGACAAACCGGCACTGTTGAAGTTCCGGCGGCATTCACCGGTTTATCATCCACCGATTATTTGGTGTTCCGAAACGGTGCGGCTCAACGGTCCTTCATGGTTTCGTCTGGCAACCTGACGCCAATTGGCGCAGCGAGCGAAGTGGAAGACCGTTGGCATTTTGTCCGGCTCCAGGGCGGCGCTGATGGCTGTAAACTTAGCCGTCTGACGATCAGCGCCTCGGGATCGGGCACAACCTTTAGCCTGCCTTCCGGCTATTCGGCCTCTAACCAGGGTAAATGGTTGCTTTTTGTGAATGAAATACTGCAATACCCCACAACGAACTACACCGTGTCCGGCAGCCAGGTGACGCTGGCAGATCCGGCCTCGGTAGATCAAATCTGGATCGTTGCCATCGTGTAATAACCAGCCGTCCGACGGCTTAAAACCTTTAAAACCGCCATGAAAGGCCCTCTTTTTACCAAGATTTTCTTTCCCCTTTTCGCGCTCTGCCTGGCCGCCTTGCCCGCCTTTAGCCAGATCAATCCCACCACCCAAATCAAAGGCGTCAG
>JAEUUV010000242.1 GCA_016787285.1 Saprospiraceae bacterium
GCCGGCGTGGTCAAAGGGATCGGCGATTACGGCAACTGCTTCGGCGTGCCCACGGTAGGTGGCGAAGTGTATTTTTACGACTGCTACCACCACGACATCCTCGTGAACGCCATGTCCGTAGGCATCGTGCGTGCCGGCGAAACGGTCAGCGCGACCGCCGGCGAACCGGGCAACCCGGTATTTATCGTCGGCTCGGCTACCGGCAAAGACGGCATCCACGGCGCCACCTTCGCCTCCGCCGACCTCAGCGAAGACAGCCACGAAGACCTGCCCGCCGTTCAGGTCGGTGACCCGTTTCAGGAAAAACTCCTGCTCGAAGCCTCCCTCGAAGCCATCAAAACCGGCGCCATCATCGGTATGCAGGACATGGGCGCAGCCGGCATCACCTGCTCCACATCCGAAATGAGCGCCAAATCGGGCGTGGGCATGCGCATTGACCTCGATAAAGTACCCCAACGCCAGGCCAATATGAAAGCCTGGGAAATTCTGCTTTCCGAAAGCCAGGAGCGTATGCTCATCGTGTGCGTGCCGGGACGGGAAGCCGAGATCAAGGCGGTGTTTGAAAAATGGGACCTGCCCTGCGAACGCATCGGCGAAACCGTAGCCGGCGGAGTACTGGAATACTACTGGCACGGCGAAAAAGTAGCCGAAACACCAGCCGACCCGCTCGTGCTGGGCGGCGGCGCACCGGTGTACGTCAGAGAACAAAAAACACCGGAGTATTTTCAGGAAATAGCCCGATTCGACCTTACAAAAATCCCGGTGCCCGCCGACCTGAAACAGGCAGCCAAAACAATCTGGGCTTCGCCCAACATCGCCTCCAAAAACTGGATCACACACCAGTACGACTCGATGGTGCGCACCGGCACACTCACCACCAACCGCCCCTCCGACGCAGCGGCCGTGTATGTGAAAGGTACCCGCAAAGCGCTGGCCATGACCACCGACTGCAATTCGGCTTATGTGTACGCCGATCCGTACCGCGGCGCCATGATCGCCGTGAGCGAAGCGGCCCGCAACATTGTGTGTGCCGGCGGCGAACCCGTAGCCATCACCAACTGCCTGAACTTCGGCAATCCGTACAACCCGGAGGTGTACTTCCAGTTTGCCGAAGCCATCCGCGGCATGGGCGACGCCTGCCGGAAATTTGAAACCCCGGTAACAGGCGGTAACGTCAGTTTTTACAACCAGTACACCGAAAACGGCAAGGTCATCCCGGTTTACCCTACCCCGACTATCGGTATGTTGGGTATCCTTGACGACTGGGAAAATCTGATGACGCTCGATTTCAAAAATACCGGCGACGCCATTTACATGATCGGCGCCCACCACAACGACCTCGGAAGCAGCGAGTACCTGCGCGAAGTGCATCAGGTGCAGTACAGCCCTTGCCCGCACTTCGACCTGGAGGAGGAGTACCACCTGCAAGGCGTGCTCCGGCAACTGATCAAAAACCGGCTGGCCGAGTCCGTACACGACGTATCCGACGGCGGCCTGTTCGTCGCGCTCCTGGAAAGCGCCATGCCGCGCGACCTCGGGTTTTCCATAACGACCAACCCGAGTATTCGAAAGGATGCCTGGCTGTTCGGAGAGGCACAAAGCAGGGTGATCGTCTCCGTGCGGACAGAACAAGCAGCGGCATTCGAGCGTTTTTTGACCGAACAAAAACAGGCATTCGAACACATCGGCGCCATAGCCGGAAGTGACATTGTTCTTAACGGTGAAAACTGGGGCAATGTCTCCGAGTGGAAGCACACCTTTGACAACCGTTTAGCCGAAATTATGAATTAAAAAAGGTTGGAAGGTTGGAGGGTTTCTGGTTAGAAGGTTGACAATTCAGTTTCCTGAACCTTCAAACCAGAAACCTTCAAACCAGAAACCTTCAAACCAGAAACCCTCCAACCTTCCAACCATCATTTCAACATGCAAAAAGTGAAATTTTTCCTGATGTTCGTGCTGCCTTTGGTGGCAGCCATTTCGGCCTGCAAAGGTTCAGATTCTCACACGCTGAACGGTTCCATCGCCAATGCCGGCAACCTGCAGGTGTTGCTGGAACAGTTGTATTTTGACCAAAACACGGCTCCGGTTGCGATAGGCCGTGTATCGTGCGATGCTTCCGGCAATTTCAGCATCGAACAAAAAGAACCCTTTGCCGAGGGGCTGTACCGGCTGACTATCGGCGCCAAGCGGATGTTTTTCATGCTTGGCGAGGGTGACCAAACGGTAAATATCAAAGGCAGCCTCGAAACCATTGACCGCATGCAGGTGGAAGTAGAAGGCTCCGAAACATTCAAATGCTACGCCGGCGTGGTACAAGACATGCTGAAAGGCGGCCAAATGACGCCCGAGTCGGCCAAGGGATTTGTAACCCGGGGCTGCACGCCGCTGATGAAGGCGTTTTTCACGGCACAACTTTTCGGACAAAATGCCGCAGGCTATCTGGCCGATTTTAAAGCCGCTGAAAAAGCCCTGACGGAGGCTATGCCGGACTCAAAATACGCCACGCAATTCACTACCATGGTGAGCCAACTGGAACGGCAAATGCAGCAGCAACAAGCGCCTGCCGGCCCGATTCAGGTCGGTCAGCCTGCCCCTGAGATCAGCCTGGCCGGCCCCGACGGCAAAATGCGCTCGCTCTCTTCGTTGAAAGGAAAGGTGGTGCTTATTGATTTCTGGGCCAGTTGGTGCCGCCCCTGCCGCATGGCAAACCCGCACGTGGTAGAAGTGTACAACAAATACAAAAGCCGCGGCTTCGATGTGTTCAGCGTATCGCTCGACCGCCCCGGCCAGAAAGATGCCTGGGTAGCAGCCATCCAACAGGACGGCTTAGTGTGGGATAACCACGTGAGCGACCTCCAGTTCTGGAACTGCGCACCGGCCCAAACGTATGGTGTGCGGGCTATCCCTGCCACTTTCCTGGTTGACCGCAACGGAAACATCGCGGCCATCAATCCGCGTACGGACCTGGAAGCGCAATTGCTAAAAGTCCTGTAATCCAGCGACTATTCAGCGATGGAAAATTTGTGGCAACTCCCGTCATTTTCTGCATCAGGGCACCTGAATGCAGTAGTGGAAATACCGGCAGGAACAAACAGGAAGTACGAACTTGACCGAAACACCGGACGCATTCGCCCGGATGTGCGGGAGGGGCGGCAGCGCATGGTCGAGTTCCTCCCCTACCCCGTCAACTACGGCTTTGTGCCGTCCACGGTGATGGACAAAGCCCGTGGCGGCGACGGCGACCCGATTGACGTGCTGGTGCTGGCAGAGTCTGTACCGAGTGGAACCGTGCTCGAAGTCCGACCGATTGGATTACTCCTGTTGCAAGACGGCGGCGAATTTGACCACAAAGTACTCGCTGTACCGGCAAACCAGGGACAGCAGATCATTGAAGTGGCAGGATGGCAGGATTTTCAGCAGCGGTATAGCGCCATCCGGCACATACTGGAACTGTTTTTCCTGTACTACGACGGACTGGGCGTGATGACGCTCATGGGTTGGGCCGACGAAAATGCTGCTTTGGAGGAAGTGAAAAAGTGGCAAATCAAGGCATAGCAGCAACCATATTCAGAACATCCTGTTTTCTTTGCCCTTCTATTCCTTCATTGCGCAAACGAACACAACACTATGCCTTTCCATCCTTGCCCGGTATCCGAGGAGCGCAAGCCCGCCCTTGTCGCAGAAACCCCTACGTACCGGCACCGGTATTTTCGTTCGATTCACGATGCCGGTTTGGACTGGGACAGGGTTGCTCCGGCCACTGATATTTTCCTGCAACGCGCCTATTTGAGCATCCTGGAAAAAAATCCGCCCCTCGGGATGCGCTTTGGCTATCTAATTTTCTACTGCGATACCGACCCGGTAGGCGTAGCGCTTTGCCAGATCAAATATTTCAAGGGCGACGACAACATCCAGGAGCAGGACCGCCAGACCAAAGACCCGTGTTTTTTTACAAGCCTGTCTGCCTGGTTCAAGCGCCGGGTTGCAGGTCAACTGGCTGCCGATATCCTGATTTGCGGCAATATGCTGCTGACCGGCGAACACGGTTTTTACTTTGACTCCGGAAAAATAGCCCCGGAAAAAGCAGCCGTCCTGCTCGAGAATGCACTCGAACAGGTGGCAAACGAATCGGACCGCTCCGGCGAACGTATGCCGGTCATTCTGGTCAAAGATATTGCGCCGGCCCAGCAGCGCCCGCGTCAGCATCTGATCCGGAAAGACTACGTGGAATTCGAGATTCAGCCCAACATGGTATTACACCTGCCGTTTCGCAGTTTCGACGACTACCTCGGCGCCATGTCCACCAAATACCGGACCCGGGCAAAACGTGCGTTCAAAAAAGCCGTCGGTCTGGTAAAGCAGGAACTGACGCTTGCCGAAATTGAACAGGAACTTCCGCGTCTATACGCCTTGTACCGGGATATTGCCAATAATGCGGGCTTCAACATGGTAGACTTGAATGAACGGTATCTGCTTGCCTTGAAACGCGACATGCCGGAGCAGTTCCGCATGTTTGGCTATTATCTGGATGGGCAATTGGTCGCTTTTTACACGGTCATTCTGAACGGTTCCGAACTGGAAGCACACTTCCTCGGCTACGACAAAACGCACAACCACGACCGACAACTGTACCTGAATATTCTGTACGACATTGTGCGTATCGGAATAGATCATCAATGTTCCGATATCGTGTTTGCGCGTACGGCACTTGAAATCAAAAGTTCGATAGGTGCTATCCCACACAACCTGTGCTGTTACCTGCGTCACCGGAACCCATTGGTCAACCGGTTTACCGGCACCTTGCTGGAGTACATCAAACCGGTGGAGGAGTGGCTGCCGCGCCACCCGTTTAAAAGTGAAAGCGAACCGGAAATGGATGAGGCCGTGACCGCCTGAAACATCAGCGCACCACAGCAAACTGCCTGGCTTGCAAGCGGCGGCGGTCTTTTACCCAAAGCAGGTACAAGCCGGGAGCGGGGCGTTCCAGCCAGACCTGCACGCCGGCTGCCGCTACGTCTCTGGCATGCCCATCCCACACGACTTTGCCGCTCATGTCCGTGATCCACCATTCTGCTGCAGGAGAATCCTGTTCCGCCGGCGCCGGATTCGTTGGACGAACCTCAAAATTTCCATAGTTTGGGTTCGGTACGATCTGAATACCGGCGCTGCGGTCTTCAGGTTCTTCCGTATCGGCGTTTGTGTCAATCCAGATCAGCGCGTGGTTTGTGCAGGTCGTGTTGGTTTGATTGAACGTAGCGCAGGAGTTATTCCAAACCGTTTGGCCTGGCGCCAAAAATGGTTTTAGCCGGATGCTGAACAGAATAAAACCAATGGAATTGTGCCCGCCGGAGGCACTATCCGGCAACATAATATCATCAAAATACCAGCGAATCACATTGCTGCCGTCAAGTACAAGTTGGTACTCATGGCTTGCTCCCACCATAGTAAAGGTCTTGATATCCAGGCGAGGATCGAGGGTATCGCGTACGATAACCTGATAAGCCGTATCCGTACCGGTATTTTGGAAACGGATGAGGTAGGTCACTACCGCACCATCGGCCAGCTCGGCAGGAGAAAAAACCGCGTCGCCGAGTACTTGCATATCATTTTGGGCAAAAGGGGCCGCGGTCGGGCAAAGTGCCACCACCAGCAGGAGAAAATGACGGAGGCAAAACATGAGCAGTCGTGTAAATTCGGTGAAAAGGCAGGGTAGCCAACTTTTTCAGAACCCGAAGGTACAGTGTTTGTTTTTGTAAACAAACATGTTAACACTCTGCTCCTTTTTTACATGCCATGCTTTTGATTGGTCGTAATGTTTTCAAGGGTCCACTCCAGCCGTTTTTCAAATCTCCGGCGTCGTTCAGGGCATGCGGTAAGCGGACACACGCTGCATGAATCGGGGGGAACACAGCCGTCCGTATGCACAAACATTTCGATGGTCTGGGGAAAATTTTCCCGGATGAGCCGATCCAGGGCATCCACTTCCCGATGCGCTTCGTTTACGTTAAAATACCAGGGCACAGTGAGGTGACAATCGAGGTGCAGCACCGCTCCGTACTTGATGGCGCGCAGGTTGTGCAGATCAATCCAGTTGTCGGCTTTGTTTACGTTCAACACCTGAACCAATTGCCGCAGTAACTCCGCATCGGCCTCGTCCATGATCCCCGCCATTGTCTGTCGGATGATTTTGTAGCCTTCAACCAGGATCATGGTTCCGAAAATGATGGCCACTGCGCTGTCTATCCAGACCAGGTTGGTGAACCGCAGCAGCAACAAGCCCACGACAATGCCTACCGTGCTCCAGGTATCGGCTTGCAAATGTTTACCGCTCGCCTGCAACGCAATGGAGTGGTTCTTTTTTCCCGTCCGGATGCAGTACCAACCCAAAGCATAATTGACTGCTGCAGTACCCAGCACCAATCCGATCCCGAGGTCGATCTCGCGGATTGTATGGGGATGCATCAAGTTGTTGATCGCCTCGTAAACAATGACAACACCCGCAATAGCAATCAAAATCCCTTCGAATGAAGCCGAAATCAGTTCGGCTTTCCCATGGCCATAGGGATGATTTTCGTCGCGAGGCATGGCCGCCACCCGCAGGCTGTACAGGCCGGTGAATCCGGTTACCACATTCACCGTACTTTCGAGTGCATCGGTCAGAATGGCTACTGATGCCGTAAAATAGTACGCGAGGAGTTTGACGGCGAACAGGATACAGGAGGCCACTACGACAATCGTCTGAACCCGAATATTTACTTGAGCAGGTGTAACAGGCATATTGCGTTGCTTTTTTGCTGCGCTGCATGAAAAAACATACCTTGCCGCCTTTATTAGTCAATCAGGCAGCATTTTCCTGCAAACATATCATTTGTGATGAATTCAAGGCGAGCATTTCTTGAACACACGTTGTTGGGCGCTATAACCGTTGGGACACTGGATTTTTGGAACGCGATTGCCGAGCATACAGCCGCGCCGCCCAATGGCCGTTTGCCCGTTGTGATTGCTACCTGGGACAATCAAAAAGCCACCGATGCCGCCTGGCAAGTACTGGCCAAAGGCGGTCGCGCACTTGATGCCGTGGAAGCCGGCGCGCGTATTCCCGAAGCCGACCCCATGGACACCAGTGTCGGCTATGGCGGCTTCCCCGACCGGGACGGGAACGTGACCCTTGACGCCTGCATCATGGATGAATTCGGCAAGGCCGGTTCCGTGGCATTTCTTCAGCACATCCTGCACCCGATCAGTGTGGCGCGACGGGTCATGGAAAAAACACCGCACGTGCTGCTTGTGGGCGATGGAGCGCTCGAATTTGCTCTTGCAGAAGGTTTCAAAAAAGAAAACCTGCTCACCGAAACGGCCCGCAAAGCCTGGGAAGAATGGAAAATCAAGTCGGAATACAAACCGGTAATCAACATCGAACGGCACGACACCATCGGTATCGTGGCTGTTGATGACCAGCAACGCGTGTCCGGCGCCTGCACCACCAGCGGAATGGCCTTCAAAATGCGCGGCCGCGTAGGCGATAGCCCGATCATCGGCGCCGGGATGTTCTCCGACAATGAAGTGGGCGCCGCCGCCGCAACCGGGCTTGGCGAAATGGTGCTACGTACCCTCGGCTCTTTCCTGCTTGTCGAAGAAATGCGCCGTGGCAAACACCCAATGAAAGCCGCAGAAACGGTTGTCCGCCGGTTGGCTCAAAAATACCCAAAAGAGGCCCGCGAAAATCAGGTGGGTTACGTTGCCATTGACAAAAAAGGGCGATTTGGGGGATTCAGTTTGCAGCCGGGGTTCAACTACACAGTGTACCAGCAAGGTGTGAATCGGGTGTTTGAAGCGGATAGTTTTTTCAAAAAATAGCCCAAATGTCGGTTCGCTGTCGAGTATAGCCCCGAAAAGGTTGTACACCTGAACGGCATTGCCTATAACTTTACCGCTCCAACGAAAACGCATTTCTCAAAAATTCAAAATCATCCCTGCATGAATCTAACTCGCCTGCTACCGGTTTTCGGTATTGCGGGAGCATTGCTCGCTGCTACATTTGCATCTGCTCAGGTCGCTGTCAATACAGACGGAAGCACCGCCGATCCCAGTGCCATGCTGGATGTCAAATCCACCATTCGTGGTGTTTTGGTACCGCGTATGACCACCGGTCAGCGCACAGCCATCGCTGCACCGGCCACCGGCCTGCTGGTGTTCGATACCACCACCAATACGTTTTGGTTTTTCAATGGAGCCATCTGGGTCGAACTCGGCGCAGGTGGCGGTTCGTCCGGGCCGTCCGTGATTTCACCTCCGCAAATCACAGCCACTACACACAACTACAACCCGGCGGATTTTGCCGACGCCACGGTCGTACGCCTCTCCGGCGACAACGGCATCCGGGCTATCACCGGACTGAATGCTGAAACCAACGGCGAGGAAAAGACACTCATGAATGTCGGCAACTACCCGCTTTACCTCGCCCCCGAACACAGTGGCAGTACTGCCGCCAACCGCATTGCCTACATCGAGGAAGTCATGATTCCACCCGGCCATTCCTGCCGGATTGTGTACGATGGCGTGTCGGCGCGTTGGCGCCCCGTACAGGTTCCCTGTCCCAACTACGCGAACATGAACCGCTCGGTGCACTACGATAAATCGGCCGGTAAAGTGGCGGAAAATTTTCAGGACGATATCCACCTCGACGTATTCGGAAGCCTGCCCCAAACGCCGGCAGCCCCCTCGGCCACCTCGCCGTTTACCTCCTGGAATTTCAACACCGGTACCAATACCAGCGGCGGCCTGGGGCTGTTTTATGCCCGCAGTTCCGAAGAAATGGCCATGGTGGGTGGAGCGCACATCGTAACTAAAATGCACTTCAGAAGCCCGTCCCAACTGGCCGACGACGTGAACCAGTACTATTTTTTCCTGCGCATTGCCGACCTGCCCAGCAGCGGATTCTGGAACCAGAACAACTCGCTCGGTATCCGTTACCGGCATAATGTAAACGGCGGAAAATGGCAATGTTACTCCCGCGACGGCAGCGGTGGCGAAACCGTCGTGGATACCGGCATCCCGTTCACCGTGGATACCGAGTACGAAGTGATGGTGACGCTAACCAAAACCAACACCGAGGCCACATATTTCCTGAATGGCGCCGTGGTGGGTCGCATTACTTCCAATCTGCCGGGAGCGGTAGCCGTAGGCCCGTCGAACCACCTGGAAAAACTCACCGGAAACTCACCGCGTTCGGCATTGGTCTACCGATTCATGGGAGCCGCTATTGCGCCCTGAAAAACTACTACGCTATGCTGTCTGTCCGTTTGATATTGCTGCTTTTTGCGGGTATTTTCCTGCTTGATCCTGCCGCCGCTCAGATCAGGATTTCCGGCGGGTACCTCGTCGTTTCTGCCGGCAGTCAGGTGGTGGCATCGGGACTGAGCCTGCAAAACGACAGCAGCGCAACCGTTGTCAATCAGGGCGCCATCGCCACCACCGATCATATTTCCAACGCAGCGGGTGGCGCGTTCAGCGGAAACGGCCTGTGGAAACTCGGCGGTAACTGGACCAATGCCGGCGTCTTTGCCGCAGGCACGTCCACCGTACACTTCGACGGCAACGGCAGTAGTAGCGTGACAGCGGGCGGCGCGCCGTTTTTTAACCTTCAGATTGGCAAAAACGCGAACGACCTGACGCTTGCCTCCGCAGTGACCGTACTGAACGAAGCGCGTTTTTTGACCAATAACAACAAAATCATCTGCGGCAATTTTGACTTCACCATCGGCGAGTCGGCCACTGTCACAGGCGCCGACAACAACGACTTTTTTGTGACCAACGGCACCGGCGTGCTCAAACGCCGGGCACTTGGCGCCACGGCATTTACCTTCCCGGTTGGCGCCGACGCCGACACCTACAACTCGCTGATCCTTGCCGAAAATGCAACGCCCGACACGATCGGTGTGCGTTGCCTCCCGCAGCCGCTGACCAACGGCCTGACCGGAAACCCGATCGCCGCCGACGCCGTCAACGCAGCTTGGGAGGTTCGGGAGAGCGTACCCGGCAGCTCCAGCCTGACAGCCACAGCCCAATGGGCGCTGAGCGACGAACTGACCGGATTCGTGCGCACCGAATGCGGCATTGCACGCTTCAATTCGGGCGCCGACTGGGACTTGCCGACTACCGCCATGGGCGCCGCCGCAGGCGCCGGGCCGTACACCCGCACCCGTTCCGGCCTTACGCCCGGGGTGTTTGCCGTGCAGGACGAGGCCTACCTGAACCGGGTAAAAATTGCGCCCCGGATCATGTTGTCCGGTCCGTTCAATGCCGCCACTTCGAAAATGAACGACAACCTGCGCCTGCTGGCCGCATTTCCACTCAATGCCCCGGGCACGTATGGAACCGGAAAATTTGTCCACTCCGGTTGGCAACCGAGTGCCGGATACAGCATTCCCGCTTCCGTACTGGCAGTTACGGGCGACAACGCCATTGTGGACTGGGTGTTCCTATGGCTCAAAGACCCGAATAATCCTGCTACCAACCTCCAGACTTCGGTTGCCTTGCTGCAAAAAGACGGCGATGTGGTGGACCTCGACGGCATATCTCCTGTGCGTATTCCCGCCGAAGCCGGAAATTACATTTTCGCCATCGGTCAGCGCAACCACCTGAGTGTGCGCACGCCCAACGGAGCCGGGCTTGCCCTGAACGAAATCACGGCTACACCGTACGATTTCACTACCGCCATGACGCAGGGGCACGGCACCAATCCGATGAAGCAGGTGCAAACCAATCCGGCTGTTTTTGCCCTTTGGGGCGGAAATACCAGCCTGAACAATACGGTACGCATGACCGGGCCTCCAAGCATCAACGACTACACGGTCATCCTGAACACCCTTGGCGCTCCTGCGGGTATCCAGTCGAGCGTGTACTCCAACTCCGATGTAAACATGGACGGCACCGTGCGACTGACCGGTCCGGCAAGCATCAACGACTATAGCAAATTGCTGAACATACTCGGCGTGTACACCAATATCATCACCGAACAACAATAATCCGCCATGCCATCCGCCAAACGACTTTGGGTTCTGTTCTTTTTTCAACTGCTTGTGCTGTGCGGCACGGCGCAACCGCATTTTTTGGCCACCGCTACGATAAATGGCAACGATCTCCAAGTCAAAATCAAACCCGTTGGCGGCCCCATCACATGTGGCTGGTCGGTATTCGAGTTTTTTTTCCGAAACCCCGACGGGGCCCCCAATGCCGATGCCGAATTTGATGCCGCCACGATCACGATGAACAGTACCGATTTTCCGGGATTGAGTATCCCGTATAACGGGAGCAACCTGCAAGGCGCCGAAACCGGCTACAACAACTACTGGTTTGGCGCACCATTCAATCCACCTACTGCTACAAGAACCTACAATCAGAATCAGGAATACCTCGTTTGCACGATTTCCCTTTCGACTTCCCCCTCGGGTTTCGACTTCGAAATGTGCCACAACGAGCCATACTTCACCCCGCACTACCTGGCCCTCACAAATGAGGATGGCACCGACATGACCAACCTGACCGGAACCAATAAATTTTACGGCCCGGACACCATCATTTGCAATCCCAACTGTCCGGTGACCACCGACGGCAACAACCACATTCTGCCGCTGAACGGAGCGCAACCGGTTGAACTTATGGATTTTCAGGCCCGGAAGCACCAAGAGAGCGCTGCCCGACTCGACTGGCGCACGGCTTCGGAGGTAAATTTCAATTATTTTGAAATTCACCGGCAGCATCCGGACGAGCACTGGGAGTTCATTGGTTCAGTCCCGGGAAAAGCATGGGCAGGAGAGGGGGCAGCCTACACATTTTACGACTACAGCCCACCACGAGAAACGGTTTACTACCGCCTGAAAATGGTGGACAACGATGGTACTTTTTCCCACTCCCCTATTCGGAGCGTCGCCTTTGAAGGTGAAAATGCGATGCGCGTTTTCCCCAACCCGGCCTCCGGGGTGCTCCATCTGGCATTCGACGATGAAATGCGGAAGGAGCGACTTCTTGTCGAACTCTTAGACTGGTCCGGGAGGGTTGTCCTGCAAAAACAAGTAGCTGTGTTGCCGGGTGGGTCGGAAACAATCGGGCTGGCCGAATATGCGCTACCGGGCGGAGTTTACCTGCTCCGCGCACACGGTGGCGACACCGGGTTTGAGTTTCGGGAAAATGTAGTGGTGCTGGACTAAGAGGCGGTTTGCTTAAAACAGCCAACACTTTTTCTTTTTTCTGGCCCCCTTTTTGGTCTTTTTAACCACCACCGGGTCACTGGAATAACTTTCCACATTGAACCGGTTGTACGCCACCAGAACATACGTGTAAAACTCCCCTTCGGCGGCGGTGGGGTCTTCAAAAATCCAGCGCTCGGAGTAGAACGGCGTGTACGTAATCAGGTTGCGCGGATTCTGGAAATCGCCCACACTTTGGCCGTCAAAACGGTAGATAGCAAAGTAGTGCGGGTTTTCGTCGCTGGTAGCGATATCACAGGCATGCCAGGCGAGTTTAACGGAACTGGGTGAGCCGCCTACGCGGCAAATTTGCGGGGTAGCCGGCGGGGTTTTCGAGAGCCAAGCCATACCCGGCACACGCGCCGGATTGGGATACAATACCGTCATCAACGAATCCTGCACACCGAGCGCGTTGCGCAGCAAGGGTTTTACCGAAAAGTAAATACTGCCATGCACAGCACTATTACTGCGGTTGAGGGCCACCTGTCGTTTAATTTCGTCGGGTTTGTTCCAGTTGGGGTCTACCTCATTATTTTGAATTTTGTACGCGGCATGGCCGGCATAGAGGTGCTTGCCGTAAGTGTGTTTGCTCCACCACTCAAGCAAGGTTTGGTAGTCGGCAGGAGGAAAACCGATGCTCCAGTAGATTTGGGGGGCCACATAATCAATCCAGCCATTGCGCATCCACTTGAGTACGTCGGCGTACAGGTCGTCGTAGCAGGTGATTCCGGCCCGGGTTTGCGAGCCGTTGATGGGGTCCTGATCGGCGTTGCGCCACACCCCAAACGGGCTGATTCCGAACCGGACATACGGCTTGATGCTTTTGATCATAGAGGACACGCCCTCCACGAGTTTGTCCACGTTGTCGCGCCGCCAGTCTTCAATGGTGATAAAACCACGCGGGTTGGAAGCGTAGTCGTTCATATCCTGCAACACATGACCAGGTTCTTTGTAGGGGTAAAAATAGTCGTCGAAGTGAATGCCGTCTACATCATAGCGCACGACTACATCGCGCACGACGTTGATCAGGTACTGGCGCACCAACGCACTGGCAGGATTGAAATAGTACCGGTTTCCGTAGCGGAAAAACCACTCGCTTTTCCGGTTTTCTGGCAAGGAACGCAGGGGATGTGTGGGGGCCAAACTGGCAGTGTCGAGATCAAAGGATGCGCGATAGGGGTTCATCCAGGCATGAAACTCCATGCGCCGAGCATGCGCCGATTTGATCATAAATTCGAGCGGGTCGTACAACGGATCGGGGGCTTTACCCTGCACGTCGGTCAGGTATTTGCTCCAGGGTGCTACGGCGGAGGGGTAAAAGGCATCGCCGGCAGGGCGAATTTGCACGAACACAGCGTTCATACCCATTGCCTTGAGCACGTCTAAGATACTATCGAACTCCACGCGTTGGCGTTCAGGCGACAAGCCCGGAGCGGAGGGCCAGTCAATATTGGCTACGGTAGATACCCAAGCGCCACGTAGTTCGGCAACGGGCTGGGTGATTTTTTGTGAAAACAGCGGCGCAACCAGCGCACTGGCAATCAGCAGGGTCAGAATTCGACGGGAGCGGAGTAGTCGGGACATCGTTGTTTGTTTGGCGGTAAAAATAGAGAAGTCCGCGTTTATGCCACGCACTTTGTCACATTGGCTAACTTTGCACTGTATTTCAAAGCCAAATTCCTGACTTTCAGGAACAAAACCCGGATTTGCTCTACTCGTCCCATCGCCGCGCAAATTATGAAAGGACTCTCCACCATCGCCCTGCTTCTGCTTTCCAATGTGTTTATGACATTCGCCTGGTACGGTCACCTGAAGTTCCAGCACCTGTCATTTTTCAAAAAAACGGGTTTATTCGGCATTATTCTGGCCAGTTGGCTGATTGCATTCCTTGAGTATTGTTTCATGGTACCCGCCAACCGCATTGGGTATCAGGAAAACGGTGGGCCATTCTCCCTGCTGCACCTGAAAGTGATTCAGGAAGTCATCACGCTGGTGGTATTTGTGTTGTTCACCCTGGTGTTTTTCAAGAATGAGACGTTGAAATGGAACCACTTCGTGGGGTTTGTTTTCCTGGTACTGGCTGTGTACTTTATCCGGAAATAATTCTTACACACGAGGTTAGTCTGGCTTTTCCTGCCGTATTTTCACTTTCCGATGCATGTATGAAAAAGAATCGGCCACGCAGTACCCTGCGCAGCCGTCTCCATGTTTTCTAACAGTATGTCGGTATGAAGAAATTCGATGGATAAAGACCGAAAAAACAGCCCTCCGCCCTTTCTCATTTGAAAGGGCCGGAGGGCCCCCGCCTTCGGTTTATTCTTGCCGGCTTTAAGTTACCTGCCGGTATTTTATCTTTTGCCCGTTTTCGATGAATGGGCTTGTGGTATCAAGAGAATTCAACACGGCTCTTTTGCTGCTGTCTCAATTACGGGGACAAATATATGGCATTTTTTCCACTTGCAAATTTTTCACGCCGCTTTCTTGAAAAAAAATACCGCTTCCTTGAAATAGCGCACATATCACTTTTTGCCTAAACGTATAAAAATGATTACATTTTGAGCAAAAAGTGCCTTTAGGACTGCAATTGTCCACGAGGTCACAGGTAAAAACACCGGAAAAAATATTTTTCGAACAAGTGCCGCCAAAGCGACAAAATCAGGCGGGATACGGAAATTGTTCCGGCTGGATGGTTTCCGCGCATGCAAAATGCTCTTTGGGGCAAGCGCGATACCCGTGCAGACCACAGGGGCGACAGGGCAATGGTTGGTCGGTTTCTACCACAGTTCGGTTGTCCGACAAGGGTGTAAACCCAAACCTAGGTACCGTAGAACAAAACACAGCAGTCACAGGGGCATCTACGGCAGACGCCAGATGCATCGGCGCCGAGTCATTCACGTAGTTCATCAGCGCCTCCTGCATGAGCGCAGCCGATTCAAGAAAACTCAAGCGCCCGGCCAGGTTATGAACAACCGGATGTTTCGCACCTTGCCTGATTTGATCACAAGACGCTGCATCATCCGGGCCTCCAAGCAACAGCACGGCACAATCCTGAGGAATTCGTTCGATCAACTGCAACCACTTGTGTTCCGGAAATTGTTTGGTAAACCATACAGAAGTAGGGGCGATACACACAAATCGGCCATTCGTGGGCTTGATTCCCCGGGCCTTGGCCACATCATCGGCGGACGGGTACAGGCGAGGTTTTTCAAACGATCCATCGGTTAGATTTTCAATAAGGAGCAGATTGCGCTCCACTTCATGGATTGGGTGCTGAGGAGTACCAAATACATGGGGAACTCGTCTTGTAAACAGCCAGGAGAGTGGATTTTTGCGAAAACCCGCTGTTTGCCGGGCGCCGGAAAGCATCGTAATCAGCCCGGAAGCAGCAAACCGCTGGCAATTGATTGCCCAGTCATAATGCTCCACACGCAGCGCCCTGACAAGTTTCCAAAGTCCCCGGTACTTCTCCTTTTTTTTGTCCCATACCCACACCTGGCGCACGTATGGATGGTTGGAAAGCAGTTTTTCATTTCCCCGACGGAGCAAAAAATCAATTTGCGCCTCCGGGAAAAACCGGTGCAATTTTTCCACTATTGGCGTTGCCAGCACCACATCGCCAATAAAAGCAGTTTGGATTACCAGAAACTTCATGCGGCGAAGTTCTGCCCAAAGAGTAAAACCTGTCGAGTTATTTGTCGGAAAATTCCATCCTGGACGGTATTTCAGCAGAATTAGCAAGTGCATCGAAGAAAACATCGAGAAACCTTGCCATGTCGTCACTTGCCTCTACCGACAGGAATCGGCTTCTGCACTCATCGTAAAGCATTGGTTTGGCGTTAAGGAGTGCTTGCCGGGCACGCTGAAGTGCAGCGCTGTTTATCCCATAATCCATCAAACACCGGTCTTTGACGGAGCGGACGTTGCAATCCGAGTTGGGAGAGGAATACGGAGCACTTACCAGACCGGAAAAATCAAAATCATACGGGACCGGGTAAATTTTTTCATCTCCAGAGGGGCGCAGTAACATCATATTCCGACACGAAGCGATGTCCCAGTCGGTATTTCCAATCATGAATTCAAACAGCACTGCCAGTGCGGCCTGCTCTTCCTGTAGTTGTTCAGCCTTGATTCCCCAGTCCTGAAAAACCGCCGAGCCGGTTCGCCCGGCAACTTGCTCTTCGTGTTCCACAAGCATGGCAAGCATTTTTTGGGGACGTTTTTTTGCATGGTCTTTGAGTTGCAGGCGAATCAATCGGGCACGCACACAATAGTTCGGGCTTAATTTTTCGAACATGCGATAGGTGAGGTACTCCCGGACAATCAAACTCTCATCGGCTTCTTTGCCGGCACAGGGGAGCACCAGTTTGATTTCATTCATGGTGTCCAGTTGCGCCTCCTGGAGGCCGGCTTTGGAAAACTTCAGTTTTATCGGCGGGATTTCACAGCGCTTGCGGCGAAACTTTCCACGGGTTCGTACTTCGAGTTCGAATGTTTTTCCCAATTCATCTGTCATCGTGGCCGATATGTAATCCGCTTTCTTCCGGTTTTGAAGCAATGCCGTAAAATCCAGATTCAGTTGAATTTTTGCCCCCTCTTCCTCCGTGAGATAGTCAAACACCGTGGCAGGCTTAGCCAAACTATCCTGAGCAGCTAGACCAGATATGCTCACCAGTGTGAATAGAAGTTGATGTGTCAGAGTGCATAATATTCGCATAGTAAAAAGTCGGTTTTGTTGAGCAAATGTAGTAAAAAGTCTTGCGGCGCCAAACCATTTTTTACTGGTTTACAAGCACTTGGGATATTGATTCAAAAAAAATAACAGGAGTTTTAAAAAAAAATTTGTCAGAGTATTCTGTGCGCCTATCTTTGCCCCCGCTTCTGAAAATGCACCTCTGCGGGAATGGCGGAATTGGTAGACGCACACGTTTCAGGGGCGTGCGCCTTCACGGGCATGCGAGTTCGAGTCTCGCTTCCCGCACATATTTTGAAAGGGTTCTCCAATGTGTTGGAGAACCCTTTTTTCGTCACTCAGGCTTCCTGCATGAATGGATAGCGAAAATCCACAGGCGGGACAAAGTTTTCCTTAATCGTACGAGGGGATAGCCAACGGTACATATTCAGCATGGAGCCGGCTTTATCATTCGTTCCCGAAGCCCTGCCTCCCCCAAATGGCTGCTGACCCACTACGGCGCCGGTAGGCTTATCGTTGATGTAGTAATTCCCCGCAGCGTGCCGGAGTTTGTGGTCGGCGAGCGCAAGCGCCGCACGGTCTTGCGAAAAAATGGCTCCGGTGAGTGCGTATGGCGAAGAGGTGTTGACAAGGTCCAGTGTCTCGGCAAACTGTGCATCTTCGTATACGTATACGGTCAGTACCGGCCCAAAGATTTCTTCGCACATGGTGATGTACCTCGGGTCGGAAGATTCGATGACTGTCGGTTCGATGTAATAGCCCTGGGACTTGTCATAGTTTCCGCCCGCGATGATTTTGACTTTGTCCGACTGCTTTGCAGCCGCGATATACCCGGAGATTTTATCGAATGCTTTGGCGTCAATCACCGCATTGAAGAAATTGGTAAAATCTTCGGGATTGCCCATTTTCATGTTGCGCAGGTCATCCAGCAGGTATTCCTGCACCTTCGGCCAAAGGCTTTTCGGGATATAGGCCCGGGATGCCGCCGAACATTTTTGGCCCTGAAATTCGAATGCGCCGCGCGAAAGTGCTACTGCCACCGCTTTGGGATTGGCCGACGGGTGTGCCACTACAAAGTCTTTACCGCCCGTTTCGCCTACGATACGCGGGTATGTTTTGTATTTGGCAATGTTGGCTCCGATCGTTTTCCAGAGTGACTGGAATATGCCGGTGCTTCCCGTGAAGTGCAGGCCGGCAAAGTCCGGATGCTGGAACACGACCTCTCCCACCGTGGGGCCGTCCACATAAACCAGATTGATGACGCCGGCCGGCAAACCTGCTTCTTCCAGAATTTCCATGATGACTGCTGCAGAATAAATTTGCGAGGCTGCCGGCTTCCAGACCGCTACGTTGCCGAGCATCGCCGGCGCTGTTGGAAGATTTCCGGCTATGGATGTGAAATTGAAGGGCGTCAGGGCAAAAACAAAGCCCTCCAGCGGTCGCCAGTCCATCCGATTCCATGTATTGCGCACACTCAGCGGCTGCTGTTTGTAGATTTCCTGCATGAACCAGACGTTGTAGCGCCAAAAATCCACCAGTTCGCACACGCAATCAATTTCAGCCTGAAACACATTTTTGCTCTGGCAAAGCATCGTGGCGGCGTTCATTTTGGCACGATACGGACCGGCCAGCAGGTCGGCGGCTTTCAGGAAAATGGCAGCCCGGTCTTGCCAGGGCATGGCTTCCCAGGCCGGCTTAGCCGCCAACGCCGCATCTATGGCGGCCCGGACATGCTCTGCACGCCCTACGGCATGTGTGCCCAGCGTGTGCGCCAGTTCGTGGGGCGGACGGATCAACGTTTTATCTTCTGTGAAGACATGCTTTCCACCTATGTACATCGGGATGTCCCGTTGCGTGGACTTCAGGTCGGCCAAAGCTTGTTTAAGTGATTTTTTTTCCGCCGAACCCGGCTCATAGTTCAGAATCGGCTCATTGACTGGGTGCGGCACGTGGAATACTGCGTCTGACATGTGTCAAAAATATGGTTAAGTGATTTGAATTTCTTTCGGAATGAATGGCGTGGCATCGCCACCACCTGTGATAATTTCCCGCACAATCGTACTACTGATGTGCGACATTTCCGGCTGAGCAATCAGAAATACGGTCTCAATACCGCCACCTACGATGTGATTGAGTTGGGAAATTGTCTTCTCGTAGTCGAAATCCGATCCGTTTCGAAGCCCCCGCAACAGGTATCGGGCGCCGATGCGTTGGCAGTAATGTGCTGTCAGGTTTTGGAAATAATCAACCCGTATCTTTGGATTCGCCTTGAAAACCTGACGCAGCCACTCCAGGCGCTGATCCAGCGAAAACAGGTATTTTTTAGAGGTATTCACCCCCACAGCTACTACAATTTCGTCGAACAGAGGCATGGCACGTGTAACCAGATCAACATGCCCGATGGTAATTGGATCGAAAGAACCGGGGAATACGGCTATTTTCATGCAAGTGCGATATGTTGGGCGAAGGTGGCAATTTTCAGGAACTGCACAAAGAAAATGCCCTGCGCCTGTGTCCAACCCGATACAAGACCTACATTTGCCCTGTTAACTAAACTGTAATAATTGAAAACATGAATTCAAAAAAGTTAGTGCTCGTTTCCGCGCTCCTGGTTGGGTGCATTGTGACATCTTTCAGCCAGGATTACAAGTCGGCCATTGGCTTACGTCTTGGCTACCCGGTGTCAATCTCTTACAAAACCTTCATCAGCGAGCCTGGCGCCATCGAAGTATTCGGCGGCTTCCGTTCCTGGACAGGCTATAAGTGGTTCAATGTTGGTGGTTTGTATGAGCACCACGCTGAAATTCCCGGCGCCGACGGTCTGAGTTGGTACTTTGGTGGCGGTGCTTCGGTTTTCTTCTGGACCTATGACGAAGGTTTTGCTGGAGGATCGAGCACCAGCTTCGGTCTCTTGGGAACATTGGGTCTTGATTACAAATTTGCAGAGGCTCCGATTAACCTGTCGCTGGACTGGGTTCCGCACTTCTTCATCAACGGCTACGGCAGTGGCTTTGGCGGTGGATACGGCGCACTCAGCGTCAGGTATGTACTTTCCGAATAAGAAAAACAATCTACCACTGTAAAAAACACATGGGCAGACGCCGAATCCGGCAGTCTGCCCTTTTTTAATTTTCCCGGCCCGGCTCAAATTCAGCCAAACCACTTGCCGTATCATGATGAATCGCTTTTTTCCGGTTGCGCCACCACCAATACCCAATGGATACTACCAGAAGATACGGCATCGCCAGCATATACAAAATGCCGGCGTTCAGTCCTCGGCCATCGGTGCCGCCATTTTTCAGGTTGGATTCAGCAGACATACGGCACATCGGACATTGCGCCGAGGCATCGAATGGAATCAGCCAAAAGATGAGCAGCAGGATTCCAACAACGACTCCGACTTTGATTGCCTTGCTATTTTTCATACTTAAGCGTGTTTTTTTTAACTCTTGTTTCCCGCAAATCAGTAGTACGGCCGGAGCATCAGGTAACAAATTGGCCCGGTGATGGCCACATACAGCCATAGCGGAAAAACCCAACGCGCCATTTTCCTGTGGCGTTCATACTGCATAGTGTACGCCCGGTTGAAGGTCAGGAGGATAAACGGCAAAATGACCGCAGCCAAAATTACATGAGTAATGAGAATGAAAAAGTAAATGTACCGAATAGAGCCCTCACCGCCAAAACGTGTTTCAGCAGTCGTAAAATGGTACAACACATATGACAAGAGGAACAACGCCGAACAAACCATAGCCGCATAAATGGCGCGACGGTGCGCCTGTACATTTTTTTGGCGGATAAATACGTAGGCGAACACCAGAATAACCGCGGCCAAAGCATTCAGCGAAGCATGTACAGGCGGCAGAAAACTAAAGTCAATTCCTACATCCACCTTTACCCTGCGCATCATCATAACCAAAATAAGGACGACGGCAGATACGACATAGGCAAGCAGGTTCAGCCGTTTTTCAAGCCGGAGATTTTCCGGAGAGACTTGTTCGTTCATGGATTCCATATCCTGCAGTTATCTTTTGGGCAACAGTAAAGCGATGTGTTCCACCATCCGGCCAACTTCTTTTTCGCTCGTTGCGTCGTAGAAACTCCGGATGGTGCCGGTAGTATCAGCCAATGCAAAGTAATGTTCCGATGGTCTTACATTGTTTTTTTGGCAGTAGAGGTCGTACGCGTTTACCAGTATCGTCCGCCACGAACCCAATGCACCTGTCCATACCCAGTTGGCAAAGTCGGCACTTGGCAAGGTTTGCGCATGGGTTCGAAACTCGGCTGATCCGCTTTGAGCAATCATCACGAGCCTGAAGTCGTCGTAAGTATTACCGGATTTATAGCCGAACTGTTTGAAAAGCCGCTCACCGGTATCCAGAATATGTTTATTTTCCAGCGTGAGCTCCGGATTTGCACCAAAGTAGTAGATCACACATACTTTTTCGGCCAGCATATTTTCCTTGGTGCCATCGGGATAAATCACCTGTGCCCCGCGAATCTTGCCGTAGTTCTGAAGTTCAGCCTGAGCCTGTTTACGCCAATTCAACCCGCCCTTCAAGTAGTACCACGACCCTGCCGGCAGGCCCACCAACAGCAGGAAAAGTACGATTGTAATGAAAGTTTTGCGTTTAACAGAAACCTGTTCGCTCATATCCAATAAGTAGTTTTTATGCCGAAACCAAACAAAAAAGGCGAGGTATTGTTCCCTCGCCCCTTGCATGTCTTAGCCTTTCCGGGGCCATTCCGCTGCGGGTAACAAATATCCCTGCGGCTGACCTGTTTTCGGCTTGACGACTTCTTCGTTTTTTTCACGAATCAGTTCACGACGAGCGCCCCAGGAACTGCCTTCCTGAAAAAAGGCGATGATTGCCCAAATCAGTAGCGTCGTTGGTAGCAATACGCTTAGCATCATCCCGCGTACTTCATACGCCATGTGCATGAAATAAAAGATAATGAAGTAGGCCTTGTAAAGGGAGAACCCGATCATCAGCAGCATGTACAGGTAATGACCAAAGCCTTCCGTGAACCGGATGCCGTGAACCAGATGCCCTTTGGCCAAAAGGGCGACTACGACTTCTACGATCGTGATGGCACCCAGGAGCAGAAGCCCCCGGAACACCAGGGCTTTTTGTTCTTCGTATGTTTGATGTCCAGCCATATTGTTGACAAGTGTGGTTGCGAAATGAACGAAAATAAGAGGATTTAAGGCTTAAGTCAGGTTTATAGCAGGTAGAAAACAAGAAACACGAATACCCACACCAAGTCCACGAAGTGCCAGTAGAGGCCAATTTTTTCCACCATTTCATAACCGTTCCTGCGTGCGGCATACAATCCGCTGGCGGCATTGATCATGATTATGGTGAGAAATAAAACACCTGAAAACACGTGGAAACCGTGAAAGCCGGTTATGAAAAAGAACAGCGCTCCGAAGGCTTTCGGGCCGAACGTGGCGTCTTTTACCTGTCCGGCATGTTGCCCGCTTGTGTATTTCAATTTTGGAATATCGAACTCACCGTTATGCTTGTGAAGCAGATAGTTATCGCCTTTCGCAAAGGCTTTTGGGGTACCATCTTCGTTTTTGGCTTCACTACCGTCAGCGTTCAGGTACACCCCGTCGGCGGTGTGTCGTCCAAACGGATTCACAGATACGGTCATGTGCTCCTTGGCAATAAGTGTCGTCCATTCATACGCCTGCGACCCCAAAAAGGTAGCACCGCCCAGGATGGTTAGAAACATCCAGAACACTACTCCCCGCTGGTTTTCCCGGTGTCCTTCCTGAACGGCACGAACCATCGTTACCGAACTGAAAATGAGGACAAAGGTCATAAACGTCACGAAGATCAGCGGCCAGTGCGCATTTACGAACGGAAAAGAAGCAAACACAAAGTCTGCCTCCGGCCAGGTCGGCGTGCTGAAACGGAGTGCTCCATATGCGATCAGAAAGCCCGCGAACGTGAAGGCATCCGACAGCAGGAAGTACCACATCATCAATTTGCCATAACTGGCTTTGAAAGGCACTTTTTCACCACCTTCCCAATTAATTCCATCCTCTTGATGGTCGTGTGCATGTGTGTCGTGTGCGTGTGCGACTGAAGTATCTGCCATGTTCAACAAGTATTGTAAGTAGTAGGAATTTTAAGTGCGTGGTTTAAGCGGATTGTATCAAGAAGAAGACAAAAAGATATACCCAGAGTGCGTCTACGAAATGCCAATAATGCACCACCAGTTCGAAGCGAAGCCGGCGTCGGGGTGTGGGTTTGTACGGCAAAACGTGCGCATGAACCATCGCCACGATTAATGCCGCTACACCACCGAGTACGTGGGCTGCGTGTAAGCCGGAGATTACATACACAAACGAACTGGACGGGTTGGTGGTAAAGGTCGCTCCCATCTCCGTCATGGCATTCCAGCCCATATACTGCAACACCACAAATGTGATTCCGAGTACAAACGTCACCAATAGCAGTGCCTTATACTGCTTTTCAATCCCTCGTAAAAATGCCCGGTACGACGCATGCAACGTGATGCTGCTAACCACTATAACAAGCGTATTGAGAAAGAAAATATCCGGCAATTTGAATTCATACCAGTTGCCGGCAGCACGCCGCACGATGTACGCGCTCGTGAATGCTCCGAACATCATGATGATCGTGGCAATGGCGACCCACAAAGCGAATTTGTGGGAGTGAATTTTATTATGGCCGTATTCGGTTGACACCGTATTCATACTCTTTTTTTAAATTTTATCAAGCAACACCACAATCAGCGACAAAGGCAGGTGCAGAAACGAAGCGAACATTTGTCGGCGCGCTGCATCCCTCGAACAGGTGCGGAATAGTCCCCAGCACCGGTAAGCAAAGTAGCCGTTCAGAAGAACAAGTGCCAGCGTAGCCACTGCACCTGTGAAACCTATGCCGTACCCTATCACCGCACTTGCAATCAGCAACACGCAGAAAACAAATGAAAGCAGTCCGGTGGTGACATTCTTTTCACTGTTTCGGGAGGGAAGCATATAAAAGCCTGCACGTTTGTAGTCTTCATCCGCCAGCCAGGCAACCGCCCAGAAGTGGGGGAACTGCCAGAGGAACTGGAGCGTGAACAGCATCAGAGAGGTCGTCGTAAGAACCCCGTCCCATGCTGTGCAACCAATTACCAACGGCAACGCCCCGGGGACAGCCCCTACAACAACCGCAAGGGGCGTCGAACGTTTCAGAGGCGTATAGATGAATGCATAACTAATCAGCGACAACATCCCCAGAAAGCCGGTCAATGGATTAAAGATCGTGAGCATGGTGACTCCGAAAAGCGCCATCATGCCTGCCCACAAAACTGCCGTGGAAACGCTCATTCGACCAGTCGCAACCGGACGATTTGCAGTTCGCGGCATCAAACGGTCGTAATCGCGCTCCAGCACCTGGTTCAGCGCATTGGCAGCTCCGGTCACCAAAAAACCGCCCGCTGCCAAAAGCAACATGCCTATCCAGCCTGTTTGCCCGGAACCCGCTATTGCGTACGAAATTAGTGCTGAAAAGAGCACCATCAACGTCAGTTTGAACTTGACTAACAGCCCGAAATCCGTGATAGCCTGGGTAAGGCTTGCCCGGAGTGTCAGTTGTTGTGCCGAAGAGTTTGGTTGCAAGATTGTAAGTATTTTAGTGTTTTAGTGCCTTGGTGTTTTAGTTGATGCATTAAAACACCAAGGCACTAAAACACTGCTTTTATTCAATGTCCGTGATCGTGTTCGCCTTCTTTAAGAGGAACGTATTGCGGGATGAACTCTTCCCCTCCCTTACCATAGTCATAGGACCAGCGCTGAACTGTCGGGATGTTTCCTGGCCAGTTGCCGTGTCCGGCGTGTATCGGAGTTGTCCATTCCAGCGTATTGGCCCCCCACGGGTTTTTCGTTGTGGATTTACGTCCGCTGAAAATGGAGTAAAAGAAGTTTATCACAAAAATTACCTGCAGGAAGAAAACTACGATGGCTGCAATTGTGATGAATTGGTTCAACTCGGTAAAGTGGCGGAATGCCTCAAAGGAAGCCCCACCGTCGTAGTAGCGGCGCGGCACGCCGGCCATACCGGTGTAGTGCATCGGCCAAAAGATTGCATAAGCGCCGATGAGCGTCCCCCAGAAGTGTATTTTGCCCAGCGTTTCGTTCATAAAACGTCCGAACATTTTGGGGAACCAGTGGTAAATACCCGCAAACATGCCGAAGAAGGCAGCAATACCCATCACAATGTGGAAGTGGGCAACCACAAAGTAAGTATCATGCAACTGGATGTCAATGGCAGAGTTTCCAAGGAAAATACCGGTGAGGCCACCCGAAATGAACATCGAAACGAAACCAACGGCGAACAAACTTGCCGCAGTAAAGCGGATATTTGATCCGTAAATGGTCGAAATCCAGTTGAATACTTTTACCGCAGAAGGTACGGCAATGATCAAGGTGAATACGACAAAGAAGTTACTGATGAACGGGTTTACTCCGGACATAAACATGTGGTGTGCCCACACGATAAACGACAGGAAAGCGATGGCAAGAATAGAAAGTACCATGGCCCGGTAGCCAAAGATCGGCTTGCGTGCATGTACCGAAAGTACTTCCGATACAATACCCATAGCAGGCAGGATGATGATGTACACCTCGGGGTGCCCCAGGAACCAGAACAGGTGCTGAAACAGGATCGGGCTGCCGCCGACACGGTCAAGAATCTGGCCGCCGACTACGATTTCGCTCAGATAAAAAGACGTACCCATGCTGCGGTCAAACATCAGCAGAAGAACACCAGACAACAAAACCGGGAACGACAGTACGCCCAAAATTGCCGTGATGAAAAATGCCCAGATCGTGAGCGGCATACGCCACAGGTTCATACCTTTCGTGCGCAGGTTGAGCACCGTGGTTACGTAGTTGATACCACCCAAAAGGGCTGAAACTACAAAGAGCGCCATTGCGACAATCCACATCGTCATACCTGCACCGGAGCCGTCGGAAGCCTGCGGCAATGCACTGAGCGGCGGATATGCCGTCCAGCCACCGGAGAATGGACCTGTGCTGAGAAAAAGTGAAAGGAACATCACCACACTGGCCAGGAAGAAGAACCAGTAAGAAAAAGCATTAAGCAGCGGCGACGCCATATCACGTGCACCTACCTGCAATGGAATCAGAAGATTGGAAAAAGTACCGCTCAAACCGGCCGTCAGTACGAAGAAGACCAGCACGGTTCCGTGTATTGTGACCAGCGAGTAGTAAAACTCCGGGTCCAATTTGCCAATGCCGGCGTCATTCACCTGAATCCATTTGCCAAGGATCGGCTGCAGCCAAGCCATGTCGGCCTCGGGAAAACCGAGTTGCAAACGGAATACGATGGACATAGCAGCGCCCATGAGCGCCCAGAAGATGCCCGTGATCAGGAATTGACGACCGATGATTTTGTGGTCGGTGCTGAAAATGTACGTCGTCAGAAAATTCGACTGGTACTTATCGCCATGATGGTGCTCGTGGAAGTGATCGTCATAGCCCAGTTCCTGGGTGAGTTTTTCTTCCAGCGTTTCAGTGGCGGTTACTGCGTGAGCCATAGCCTGTTGAATTTGTATTGAGTGAACGTTCCTGGGTCCGGTGTTCTCGTTATAAATTTTAGTTTACTTGGTTGGTTCTTTCTTCGTGGTATCCTGATCTGCGGGTTGTGGTACTTCAACGGGATCAATGTCAAGCACTTTACCTTTGTTCGGATCATCGTCTTTCCCACGAATCTGGCTGACGTAATACGAGGGTTCATTTTTGTACCAGGCATCGAACTCCTCCTGAGAAACCACGCGCAGGATACGTTTCATGGAGTAGTGGCCTTTGCCGCAAAGTTCAGCACAGGCAAGTTCGTACTCGAACTTTTCCCAGCGTTTCGGGCCGGTCGGATCTGCCTTATCGTATGGTTCGTTGTACTCCGGGTATTTGCGCAATTCATTGCGGTACTCCGCCGTGGTTTTGATGGGCGTAAACACGAAATACGTCGGCATGCCCGGTACGGCGTCCATTTTTACGCGGAACTGCGGCAGGTAAAAGTTGTGCAACACGTCCTTTGCGATAATTCGCACGCGCACTTTTTTGCCTACAGGCAGGTACATTTCCTGACCGACAATCACATCGTCCCAGTTTTTGCGGTCGGTGAAGTCCTGGCCAACCTGGTTGTTCGCTGAGGTCAGTTTGTAATCCCGGGCGCCAAGTTTACCGTCCGATCCCGGGTAACGGATGATCCAGTTGAACTGCTGACCGATGGCTTCGATCTCGATGTAGTCTTCGTCGGAACCTACATCAGCCATCACTGTATTCCAGGCATCCAGGCCACGAACAACAAGGAAGGTCATCACGACTGCCGGGACAGCTGTCCAGATCATTTCCAGGCGGTTGTCGTGTGCGATGAACTCAGCCTTGCGATTTTCGCGCCAGCGGTATTTATAGGCATACCAAAACAAGGCGATATGGGTAAGCACAAAAACAATCCCGGTAAAGATCAACGTGAGGTTGAACATGCTGTCCAGCGCGCCGCCGTGTTGCGAAGCCGCCGCATGCGGGCCGTAGCCCAGCATTTCGTTCTTGTAGTGCCATGCTGAAACAAACACCGACACCAGGAAAACGACTAGAAATCCGAGCGAAATCCAGCCATTCCACTTGCTGCTGTCGCGCATCACTTCGCGTTCACCCTTGATCTGGGCGGTCAACTCGGTGACCCGGCCAATTTGCACCAGCACGATAGTGATTAGAATAATACAGAGGACAATGATAAGCGCAGTCATCACAAATATTTTTTCTGTAAACTCGATTGTATAAGGTTGGTTCGCGGGGGGTATTTGGAAAATCGCTGATTAAATCAACTCTAAATTACGAGAATTAGTGGCCATGTCCGCCGTCACCTTCGCTCTCGATGTAGGCGCCGGTGGAGTGGTGCAGGCTTTCCTCCAGAAAGGGGTCTTTACGCGGCACTAATGGCGCACGCTCCAGTTGACGGAAGAAGAAGAACAGGAACAGGCTCAGGAAACCAACAAGTACGCCGAGTTCCTGAATGCCCGGAATGGTGAAACCTAATTTGAATCCGGTCAACGCATCATCGTGGTTATGTTCGGCACTGCCGCCGTGATCAGTATGATCCCCGTGGTCGCCTTGGGCGGTGTCTTCATGCCCCGTTTGTCCACCGACTGTAGCAGCAGCCGCTTCTTCAGCGTGGCCTTCTGTTGCAGCTGCAGCAGGTTCTTCGACAGGTGTTGTCTCGGCTGCAGCAGCCTCCTCGGTGGCAGCTGGTTGAGCGGCTTCAGGAGTACTCGGGACAGGCGCTGCTTCGCTATGCTTGTTATGTTTGCCTTCCGAAATTTCCTTCGACTCGTGCGCTGCAATACGCGCGCCCGGCTTGATCATGTAGAAAAAGTCCCACCAGTGCCCGAAGAAGACGATCAAACACGCGAAGAACATGGTACCTACCTTGCGTTTTGTGTCGTTCCGCATAAGCACGAGGAACGGCGTCACGAAGTTCAGCAGCAGGTTGCCCCAGAACAGTACCGGGTAGTTGTTCATGCGTTCTTTGAAGTAAATCGTTTCTTCACCCACGTTCGCATACCAGATCAGCATAAACTGGTCGAACCAGAGGTAGGTCCAGAACACACTGATACCGAACAGGTACTTGCCCAAATCGTGCAGGTGGTCCCGGGTTACATATTCGAGGTAGCCTTTTGATTGCAGATACAGAATCAGCATAATCATCAGGGACAAGCCGGCGAGTAGCACCGATATGGTGGTGTACCAGGCAAACATGGTGCTATACCAGTGCGGGTCAATGGACATCATCAATTCCCAGAAGAACACCGTACTCAAAAAACCGCCGAGCGGCAGGAAGGTAGCCGCCCACTTGCGTTCACGCTTGTAATGATCGAAAGCAGCGGTTTCATGCTCATCCTGCTGGAGTGAATTCTGGCGCAGTTTGTACGCCCAGAAGTACCAGATAGCCAGAAAACCCACCGTGCCGATCGTGTAAAACATCGGGCTGAGGAAACCGGACTTGCCGGCAATGATTTCGTCGTACAAGGGACTTTCCGGATCGGTGATTCCCGGCACATTCCAGTGGTACAAGTGGTGCAGATGCCCCCAAACACCGGCTACGAGAGCCAGTATCAGCACCAGGCCCACCAGCATGAACTGGCTCATGGCTTCCCAAATACGTTTGACCGCCACCATCCAGCCGGCAAATGCCGTGATCTGGGCACACATAAAAAACATGGCAGTGAATGCGATGCCCGTGAAAAACACGGAGTTGTGCAGGTAGTTGGTCCAGAATCGTGTGTGGTACTCATCGTCGCCGATGGCCGACCAGACGAGACACGCCACACCCAGCGCCATCCCGATCATCAGGTTGCGCTTCAGTTTGCCGTCAAATACAAATTGCGTATTCAGATTCATATCGCAGAGCCGGTGCAGCACCGGAAATTTTGATGTTCACGTTTGTTTTAATGTTGCGCTTCAGGGTTTACTTTTTGGCGCCTCCCTGAAGCGAACGGATGTAGTGGATCACCTGCCAGCGTTCTTCATAAGACAGCTTGTCGGCATAGCCGCCCATCACATTCAAGCCATACATCATGGCAAAATAGATACGTCCGTCTCCGGCAGCAACCAAATCAGCATCGAGCAGGTTTTTGGGTTGCGCCGGATATTTAGTGTCGGGATTTGCTGCCAGCCATCCTTGACCATCGCCTTTTTCTCCATGGCAGATACCACAGTAAATGTTATACAGGGGCTTGGCGCGATCCAGCCCCTCTTGCGTTTGCGGAAACGGGTTGGTGGGGATCTCTTTTTCACAGCGGATTCGGTCTTCCGGAGTGTTTTCGTAGTAAAACGGCACCTCCCCGTTCACCGGAGCAGCAATGGCATTGGCGGCGTTTTTGCCGCGAACCACATCAAGTGCTGTGGCATCGGTGTAGTGCACACCGGTGTAGCCCCGTGCAATGGTACCGGCTACCTTGCCGCGTGGTTGCGACAAAGAAGCCTTCGGGAACGAACTCTCATCATCCCAGTGGTTCCACGAATAGTTGGTAAGCAGGTTGGCCTCATAGGACACCGCGTGGTACATATCCGGCATGTATTCGTGCCCGGTTTTGTTTTTGCCGGCCGGTGAACACACCGAAAAAAGCCAGGCAAACAAGGCAATTCCGATAATAGCGCCGATTGCGTATTTCATATCTTGATGTTATTCGTTGATCGTTGTTGGTGAATCGTTCTCCGGTTATTTATTCTCAAAAACCAACCGGGAACGGGTCATATCGTCTTCAGGTTCACCTCGGCGGCGCCGGTTTTTTTGAAAAATGCCTTGATGCCATCCACGCTTTTGTCATCCGTATCGGTCACATCAAAGGCAATGCAAAACTTGTCGTCGGTGATCCGGTTGTCCAGAATTTTGGCTTTCACGCCCGGCCACATGCCGCAGATGGTGTAGAACGTAATCGTCATGCCCCAGGCCGCAAACAGCACCGTCATCTCGAACGTGATTGGGATGAAAGAGGGAACCGGCCAGTAGGGTTTACCGCCAAACAGAATCGGCCAGTCGCTGGCCAATGCCCAAGACATGAACCCGAAACCGAAGGACGCGCCGATTGCGCCGTAGATGAAGCCAAGGATGTGCAAGCGACTTTCCGCAAGTCCCATAATGGGATCCAGCCCGTGTACCGGGAACGGCGTGAGCACATCCATCATGTCCAGATGATCGTGACGGGCCGTTTTCACCGCGCTCTTCAGATCCTCTTCATCGTTGTACAGCCCGTACAGGACTTTTTTACTTTCAGCAGCCATGATATAGTTTTGAGTGACTGAGTGTTGAGTTTTGAGTTAGTGCTTTTCCTGTTTTTCGGCTTCATGAGCGGCATGTCCATGCGATTTTTTCGCATTGGGGCCGATAAACTGATCGCCGGCCACTTTCAGGATGGCTTTTACCTCGGCAATTGCCACCACGGGCGCTACACGGGTAAAGATCAGGAACAAAGTAAAGAACAAGCCGATGGTACCGGTGAAGAGCGAAATTTCCACCCAGGTCGGGCTATAGTAGCTCCAGGAGGAGGGCAAGTAATCGCGGGCAAGCGTGGTAGCGATAATCACAAAACGCTCGAACCACATCCCGATGTTCACTACGATGGACAGGAAGAAGGTCCACCAGATGCTGCGACGGATTTTGCGCGACCAGAACAACTGCGGGCTGACTACGTTGCAGAACATCATCCCAAAGTACGACCACCAGTACACGCCAAATACGCGGTTGTAGAAGGCAAACTGCTCGTAGATGTAGCCGGAGTACCAGGCGATGAACAATTCGGTGAGGTAAGCCACACCCACGATGGTGCCGGTAAGCACGATCACCTTGTTCATCGAATCAATGTGGTTGATCGTGATGTACTCTTCCAGTTTCAATACTTTACGGGTGATCACCATCAGGGTTTGCACCATGGCGAAACCGGAGAAAATGGCCCCTGCAACGAAGTACGGCGGGAAAATAGTGGTGTGCCAACCCGGAATAACCGACGTGGCAAAGTCGAACGACACGATCGTGTGCACTGAAAGTACGAGTGGCGTGGAAATACCTGCCAGAATCAGCGAAAGCGATTCCCAACGCTGCCAGTGTTTGGCGCTACCCGTCCAGCCGAACGAGAAGATTTCGTACATTTTTTTGCGGAAACCGGAAGCACGGTCGCGCACGGTAGCCAGGTCAGGCACCAAGCCGGTGTACCAGAACAGCAACGATACCGAGAAGTAGGTAGAGATAGCAAATACGTCCCACAGCAGCGGCGAGTTGAAGTTGACCCACAGCGGGCCGCGCGTATTGGGGAACGGGAAAATGAAAAACGCGAGCCAAAGGCGCCCCATGTGAATGAGCGGAAACTGCCCGGCGCACATCACGGCGAATATCGTCATAGCCTCGGCAGCGCGGTTTACACCGGTGCGCCAGCGTTGACGGAACAGCAGCAGAATGGCCGAAATCAGCGTACCGGCGTGACCGATACCGATCCACCACACGAAGTTGGTGATGTCCCAAGCCCAGTTGATGGTTCGGTTGGCGCCCCATTCGCCGATACCTTTCCAGATCGTCCAGGTGACGGCAAAAATATAAAGGCCGAGAAATGCCGCCGATAACGAAAAGGCGAGAATCCACTCCCTCGACGGTGCTTTTTCGGTGGGCACGCACAAATCCTCCGAGATGTTGTGGTAGGACTTGTTGCCCTCGATGAGTACATGCCTGACAGGTGATACAGGTTGAGACATATTCTTGATCGTTAAAAAAGGTTGGAGGGTTTGAAGGTTTCCGGTTTGAAGGTTAGAAACCAGAAACCATCAAACCAGAAGCCTTCAAACCTTAAGAGTTGTAAATTTTAGCCGAGTATTTGACGCCTGGACGGACGTTGATTTCTTCCAGAACCTGATAAGCCAGATCACCAACGCCTTCAGCGGCTTTGACAACAGCGCTTTCCGGGTTGTTCAGGTTGCCGAACACAATGGCGCCGGTCGGGCAGGCCGTCTGACAAGCCGAGCGCACATCGTTGTCGAGTACCGCGCGGTTTTCGCGTTTGGCGGTCAGTTTGCCTTCCTGAATACGCTGGATGCAGAATGAGCATTTTTCGATCACACCACGGCTGCGAACGGTCACGTCCGGGTTGAGTACCATGCGCACAAGGTTGTCGGCGTAGAACGGAATATCGTCGCCGTCCACGCGGAACAGGCGCTCTTCGTTGGCAGGCCAAATATCGGCAGTGGTATAGTCGAGCCAGTTGAAGCGGCGGACTTTGTACGGGCAGTTGTTGGCGCAGTAGCGTGTACCGATGCAGCGGTTGTACGCCATCTGGTTGATGCCTTCCATTGAGTGGTTGGTGGCGTTCACCGGGCACACGTTTTCGCATGGAGCGTTGTCGCAGTGCTGGCACATCATCGGTTGATACACCACTTTCGGGTTTTCCAGATCGCCGTAGAAATAGCGGTCAATCCGCAACCAGGTCATTTCGTGGTGGCGTGCCACTTCGTTTTTACCGACAACGGGTACGTTATTTTCGCTCACGCAGGCTACCTGGCAGGCGCCGCAGCCAATGCACGAGTTGAGGTCAATGTACATGCCCCACTTCACGCCTGTTCCGAAGTAGTCGGCCTGGTCAGGGTAAAGTGTTTGCTGGTTGAGGTGATCCGCTTCGTGGTGGAACTCAGCCAGTTTTTCCGCCAACTTGGGCAGTTCTTTCAGGTTTGCCTGGAAAATGACGGAGCGGTCGGTCAGCGAACCCTGATATGCCAGTACTTGCTCGTCGGCGTTGATCGTGTTGCCGGATTTTTCGTCTTTGGCAGCAAGTCCCATTGTGTGGTGGTGCTGCACGCAGGCGAAATGTTTGTCCACACCGACCTTTTCCGACACTTTGGCATCTTTAGCAAAATACTGAATCATGCCGCCGTCCATCGGGAGCCAAGGGTTGACGTTTACGCCGTAGCCCACGCCACAGCCACCTGTTTCGCGTCCACCACCAAGGGCAATGGCCACAGTACCAGGCGTTTGGCCAAAGGTGCGCACGACCGTGCAAGTCAGTTTTTTACCGCCCACCTCAACTTCGACATTGTCACCGTCGTTGAGGCCCATCCAGCCATTCATTTTGGTGTTGCCGTCCCATTCCACAGGGATGCTCAGGTAGTTGCCCCAAACGGTGCGATTCACCGGGTCGGGCATTTCCTGCAGCCAGGGGTTGTGGGCGTATTGGCCGTTGCCGATGTTGACGGTTTCGTAAAACGAAATTTCCACAGCGCCGGAACCGGGTTGGGACACGCCGGAGGCGTTAAGCGCCGCGCCGCTGTTGAACGACACCGCACGCGGAGCAGGGGCGGCCTCAAACACCCCGTCGTGCAGGCTCATGTCCCAGAAAGCCGCGCCCGTGCTGTATTTGCTTTGCTTGGCTTTCAGGTCGGTGGCCCAGTGCGACTTCAGGTACTGGTAGTACGGCTGATCGTCCTGACGATTCAGGTTGGCACTTTCGGCCCATTCCAGCAACGAATGCTCGGCCTGGCGGGTATCGAAAAGCGGCGCGATCGTCGGCTGAATCAGGCTGTAATGCCCGGTCTTCGGCTCGGCATCGCCCCAGGATTCCAACTGGTGGTGGGCCGGAGCGGCGTGCGAGCAAAGCGCCGTCGTTTCGTCCATGACACCGGAAAAGGAAATACGCGTATTGACTTTGGCAAAGGCGGCTTTGAACTGGTCGGCATTCGGCAGTTCATAAGCCGGGTTGGCGCCCCACACGATGGCAAGGGCAACCTGACCGGCATTCATTTCGCCGATCAGACGAGCCATGTCGCGTTCGTCGCCCTGACGCAGGTTGTTCAGCACGCTGAAATCAATGGTGCTGTTGATATTTCCGAGCAGGTCGTTGATCTTGTTCACGATCATCTGCTCCATGACATTGTTGGAACCACACACCACGAGCGATTTGCCGCGGGCGGCCACCAGATCGGAAGCCGCTTTTTTCAGCGATGCCTTGGCCTTGTCGTTCAGTGCCGGGCCGCCGATTCCGGCACCGCCGGTGAGTGCAGCCACTTCGTTGTACAGTGCACAGATGGCGGCGCCCATTTCGCTGGGTTTGATCTGGACGCGGGTATCGGCATTGGAACCGGTCAGGCTGACATGGCTTTCCACCTGGTAGTGGCGCGACATGGAGGCGTTGTTGACCGATTTGATTTTGCGTTTCGACGCGTAGTCGCGGGCAAACTCCACCGGACTGATCCAGGTGCCGAGAAAATCGGCGCCGAAGGAGAGCACCACGTCGGCTGCGCCGAATTTGTAGGAAGGAATACCGCGAACGCCGAAGCAGGCTTCGTTTGCAGCAAGCAGTGCGGCGCTGGAAACGGGGTCGTAGGTTACGACACGGGTGTTCGGGTATTTGGCCGTGAACTCCGCCAGCGCCTTTTTGGCTGTCGGGCTGATGTTGGTATTGGAAATGATGCGGATGTTGCCGCCGAGTTGTAGCTGGCCTTTGACTTTGTTGTCGAGGTCCGACCAACTCAGTTTTTTAACAGAGCCGTTTTCAACCGTGCCTGCACTTGAGATGCGGCGCGTGTCGTACAGGCTCAGCACCAGAGCCTGCGCGCGGGCGCTCGTACCTCCGGAGGTCACGCTGCTCAGGCTGTTGCCTTCGATCTTGATCGGGCGGCCTTCGCGGGTTTTTACCAGAACAGAGCAGTAGTCGCCGCCGTTGACAAACGAAGAGGCAAAATAGTTGGCCACACCCGGGACGATAGCATCCGGCTTGGTGACAAACGGAATGGCGCGTTTGACCGGGATTTCGCAGGAGGCAGCCAGTGTGGCGGCACCCAAACCAAAGCCCATCAATTTGAGAAAATCACGGCGGGAAGCCGCCCACTGACCGTCTGTTTCGGTCATGTTCTCCACGGAAAATTCTTTTTCAGCCGACTGAAGGAACGATTGTTCCCGGTTCAAATCTTCGGTGCTGACCCAAATACCGTTGTCGTGGTGCATATCTGTCGTAAAAAATGATTGAGTGGTTGATCGTTTATGCCGGCGAATAAACCGACACAAGAACTTGGTTTAATAGTGACACTTTTGGCATTCGAGGCCGCCGATATCGGCAACCGTCACTTTCTCGCGTTTGCCGCTTTTGAGTTCCTCGTGGTAGCGGGCATATTGCTTGTAGTAGTCGTTGTCGTTGAATTTGACTTCCGTTTCGCGGTGGCAGTTGATGCACCAGCCCATGCCAAGCGTGGAATACTGGTACACTTCTTCCATCTGCTCCACCGGGCCGTGGCATTTCTGGCAGGCCACTTGACCGACGGACACGTGTTGCGCGTGGTTGAAATATGCGTGGTCGGCGAGGTTGTGAATGCGCACCCACTCGATCGGGCCTTGAATTTTGCCGTTCGAGTCGTTTTTCAAGGCCTTCACGATGCCGTCCCACTGGTGTTCGACCACGGTGCGACCGGCGTCGTTGAGTGCCGGCAGGCTGTTGGCTGCGGCGTACTCCTGACCGATCCACTGCTTGTACAGTTTTTCGATTTGCTCGTCCGACCAGCTGTCATAGTCCGGGATGTATTTGTTGGTAATCGGGTCGAAACCGATGGACGCGTAAATTTTGGTGATTTCCGCCGTACCCGAAATGGTGCCTTTCTTGACCGCCGAGTGGCAGTTCATGCAGGTATTCGTGCCGGGGATCAGCGAGTGCTTGGAGCGACGTGCCGAGTCGTGGCAGTATTGGCAGTCAATTTTGTTGACGCCCGCGTGAATCTTGTGGCTGAAAGCGACGGGTTGCTCCGGCTGGTAGTTTTGTTGCCGGCCCATTGCTGTGGCGTTGTCCACAGATTTGTAGCCGAAAACTAAAGTAGCGGCAAACACCAAAAACGCCACGGCGCCCTTGGTGGTCAGCACCTGATACAGTGTGCGTTCCACCGGAGCCTGACCGGCCTGCACGCGGGTGATGTTCCTCAGGTTATCAATGATGCGCATGAGCGCAAAGGCCAGCAGCGCGAGGATAAGTCCCAGACCGGCGAAAAGCCACATATTGCCGCCGCCGCCGGAAGTGCTTGCCTGATCATCTTTAGGGCCTTTATCGTCTTTTTTCTTATTCGCCACATCGTTGATGTACAGGATAACACTCTCGATCTGCTCGTCCGTCAGGCCGGTGAAGTTGTTCATCGGCGTGGGTTTCCACTTGGCCCACAGTTCCACGGCACGCGGGTGGCCTTCGGAAACCATGGCCTGCGAAGCCCGAATCCACTTGTACAAATCCGCACGCGGATAGGCCGCCCAGCGTTCTTCCACACCGGCCAAAGCGGGACCGGTGAGGTTGTCCTTCATGTTTTTATTGTGGCAGGCGGCGCAGTTGGCGATGAACAGGTTTTTGCCTTCTTCGATGGTCGGGGCCGCTTGAGCGGCGACGGAGGTGAGTAGTACTATCGAAAAAACCCGGCAGATGCGTGTTAGCAACATATAAGATGAGGTGCTGGTTAATGGCTTTCGTTCGTTAAGCATCATCTGGCAGGCAAATCTCAATCATTGCATGTTTGAGAGTTGTCTCTTTGGAATTCGGTGGCGCAAAAATACCAACGCTCTGTTTATCACCAAACGAAGTGTTAAATCAGCGCGCTATTTAGATGTGTTCAAAATTCGAGCGCGAAAAAACGAGTCGAATTGTGGTGAAAAATTCGGCGGGGCAAAGGTAGACAAGCACTTGTGGTTTGCAACAAGTTTGTAAAAATTTTGGGTTGCAACCTCCAGGCGCAAACCTGCGTCCACTAAAAAAACACACAACCACTTATGGCTCACGTTTCTGTAAATACCCGCATGAAATCCTTCGACATCCCGCACAAGGGACTTCGCAACGCACTTTCACAACTCAACCACCTCGCCGGCAGCACGGATTTTTCCCGACCGGAACAGGTAAAACTCCTGCAAAAAACCGGACGCGACCTGTTCTCGATGCTGACGGAACACGCCGAAATCGAAGACCACGTACTGCTCGCCGCGCTGGAACAACGCCTCCCGGGCGCCGGGCAACACAACACGAGCGAGCATGTCGTCATCGAAGCACACCAGGCCCGGCTGGAAAATTTGCTCGAATCTCTGGCAGAGCAAGCCCTCCTCGGACAGCCGGTTGAGGCCCTCGCCCGGGAGTTTTATGTTGAACTGAACCGATTTCACAGCGCCTACCTGCTGCACATGCTGGGCGAGGAAGAGGAAACACAACAATTGCTGTGGGAGCATTTCTCCGATGCCGAACTCATGGAGATGAACAAGCAGGCCGTCGGCCGGATCAAACCCGAGGAAATGTTGCTGTGGGTACACTACGCCGCTCCGGCCATGGATCACCCCGGACGCCTGCAATGGATGCGCGGCATGAAAGCCGGCGCGCCGGAGGTGTTTTTCAAACAAATACTGGAAGTAAGCAAATCTGTGCTTCCTACTTCTGAGTTTATTCGGCTTGAGCAGGAATTGAGCGGGCTGTAACAGGTTGGAAAAAACAGCAGGCGCGTTATCTTTGTCCACTAAATTCGCTCAGCCATGTTCGATGTAGCCGTATCACCGGAAGTATCCACCTACGAAATAGAACGCAACAAGCCTATGCCGTCCCTCAACCACAGCCTGCTGCAAGCACGGCTGATTGCCCGACTTTTCGCTCGTTATGAAAGCGAGTACGACATCGCCTCCGAGCTCAGCCTCGACCTCGCAGACTGGCCCTCGGTGCCCGACCTGTCCATTCTGCCCAAACTGACGCCCGACTTCCGCAACGATGTGACGACTGTGACCGAGCCGCCCCTCGGCGTCATCGAAATCATCTCGCCCAGCCAGACGCTTAACCAGTTGGTCGCCAAAGCCGAGGCCTACTTTGCGCACGGAGTCAAGTCTTGCTGGCTTGTGCTGTTGCCGCTCACAAATATCTATGTATTCTCCAGCCCCGACGACTACCGGATTTTCCGCGAGCACGAGGTACTAAACGACGAGGTACTCGGCATCGAACTACCGCTGAAGGAGGTGTTTTCCTGAGCCGTACCCAGGGTCACGCCAACCGCCCCGGCTCCACTTCCCGCATCAGCGCATACACTTGCTCCACGACGTCTTCCACCTGCGGTTTACTGAAATAATCGCCATCCTGACCATAAGCCGGGCGGTGATCCTTGGCAGCAATGGCCACCGGCGCGGAATCCAGATAGCGGTAACCACCCTGCTCGTCCAGCACCTGCTGCATCAGGTAGCCCGTGGCGCCGCCCTGAAAATCTTCGTCAAGGAACACCACCCGGTTGGTTTTTTGCAGCGATTGGAGGCAGGTATGCGGCAGGTCGAACGGCAATAGCGTCTGCACGTCCACCAATTCCGCGGAAATTCCGTGCCCGGCCAGCAGGTCGCAGGCCTCCTCGGCCACGCGCACGCTGGAACCGTAGGTGATGATCGTCACATCCGAGCCTTCGCGTAGCACCTCCGGCACACCGAGCGGCACGGTGAACGCACCGATATTATCGGGCAGGCGCTCCTTGAGTCGGTAGCCGTTCAGGCACTCGACCACAATGGCCGGGTCATCGCTGCGCAGCAGCGTGTTGTACATACCGGCTGCTTGTGTCATGTTGCGCGGCACGCAGAAGTACATGCCTCGCAACGAGCCGAGCATCATGCCCATCGGCGAGCCGGCATGCCACACACCCACCAGCCTGTGGCCGCGTGTGCGAATGATGGCCGGGGCAGCCTGCTGGTTGTTGGAGCGCCAGCGCACGGTACACAGGTCGTCGGAAAGGGCAGACAGGCCGTACAGCAAATAATCGAGGTATTGGATTTCGGCGATTGGCCGCAAGCCGCGCATGGCCATGCCGATGGCCTGGCCCATGATCGTCCATTCCCGGATGCCGGTGTCGAACACACGATCGACACCGTATTTCTCCTGCATGCCGCGCAGTCCCTGATTCACGTCGCCGATTTTCCCGACATCTTCGCCGAACGCAAAAAGCGCCGGCTCCTGCCCGAAGTTGGCGTCGAAGCAGGCGTTCAGAATTTCGTAGCCGTCTTTCATGGGCGCTTGTTCGGAAAACTGCGCCGGCGCCACCGGTACCTTCAGCGCCGATTTGGGCGTATTACTATACAGGTGTGCAGAAAACCAGCGCTCTCCGTTTGTTTGTTCCTGCTGCGCAAACGCAAGCAGTTGGTCTTTGGCCGCACTGGTTTTGCCCGCCAGGGCGAACACGGCCCGGCGGGCGGTTTTTATCAGTTCAAACCGCAAGGGATCGCGCATTTTTTCCAGATCGGAAATCAGGACGGGCAACGCAGTCACCTCCGGGTGTGCCGTGTGAGCCGCGTGCAACGCAGCCGCCAACGCTCGGCGACGTTCCGTTACAGCGTCGTGGTAGTGGCGGAATGCACGCTGGCAGGCTTCCGTCGCTTCCTTTTTGGCCTCTGCCTTGATGGCGGTTATCTCTTCATCCGTAGCGATACCGGCGGAAACCATCCATTCCGCCATGCGCTTGTTGCAGTCAAATTCCTCTTCGTACGCCAGGCGTTCGGGCGACTTGTAGCGCCGGTGATCGCCGGATGTGGAGTGGCCCAACTGCTGGGTCACTTCCTGAATATGGAACAGTGCCGGGCGGTGAGTTTGGCGCATTTCGCTTACTGCATCCGAGTACAGTTTGCAAAGTCCAGGGTAGTCCCAGGCCTTTCCGATACGAATATCGAGGCCGCCTTCGCCGTCGAAGCCGCTCAGCACCTGGGAGATATTTTCCTTGGCAGTCTGGTATTTTTTGGGGACAGAGATGCCGTACCCGTCGTCCCAGACGGAAATCGCCAGGGGCACCTGCAGCACACCCGCCGCGTTGACGGTTTCCCAAAAAACACCCTCGGAGGTGGACGCGTCGCCGATGGTGCAAAAAACGACTTCGTTGCCGTGATCTGACAGGTTGCCATTTAGGGCGGGTTGTTCGCGAAATTTTTTGGAGGCGAATGCCAAGCCAAGCGCCCGGGCCATCTGGCCGCCGGTGGGCGACACGTCGGAGGAAATGTTGTAGCGATTTTTCAAATCGAGCCAGTTGCCGTTTTCATCCACGAAAGGCGTAGCGAAGTGGCAGTTCATTTGGCGCCCGCCGGAGAACTTGTCGTTTTCGGGATCGCCGTACAGTTGGCCGAAAAAATCGTCGAGGGTCATCAGGTCGAGCGCCAGCATCAGCGTTTGGTCGCGGTAGTATCCGGAGCGGAAGTCGCCCTTGCGCCAGGCTTTAGCCATGGCCACTTGCGCCACCTCTTTGCCGTCGCCGATAATACCGAAATTGGCCTTCCCGGTGAGCACTTCCTTTCGGGCCAGCACACTGGCTTCGCGGCTGAGACAACAGAGTCGGAAATCGCGCAGGACTTCCTGGCGGTAGGCGTTGGAGTGGGAATTGGGTTTCGAGGAACGGGCAACGGTGCGGGGTTGCGCTTTTGTTTCGACCATATCAACGAATATCGTGGTTAGGGCAAAGATTTGACTGCGGGGATTGCAGACGCCTTTTTTCAGGCACGCAAATGTACAACATTTATCCGGCGCGGCTCGAAACAGGTTTCGGCACTTGCACTTGGCAGTTGGAACAAACTAACACGAAATTCAGAGCAAACAACTGGTTTTCAAAATTTTGATCAAGCACCCAATACGCTGCCAAGATTAATTTTTTGATTCCACGCCCTTGTCACCGTTTTTTTTGTCCTAATTTTGCCCGCCCTTTTGAAACTCAAATCATTTCACCACCACAATAAACGACCCGAGCATTATGTCACACGAACCAGCGATACGGTACAGCGATGCAGAACTGGAAGAGTTCAGGGTGCTGATCGAGGAAAAAATCGTCAAGGCCGAGGAGGAACTGTCGTTCACGCAAAAGCAGATTGACGAGTTGAACGAAAACGGCTTCAACCAGCAAGGCGGCGACTGGTACGACGACTCTACCGCCCATACCGACCTGGAATTGCTGCAACGCATGGCCCTGCGCCAACAGCGCCATATTCAGGACCTGCGCAACGCCTTGCTGCGCATCAAAAACAAGACTTATGGTATTTGCATCGTGACAGGACAGTTGATTGACAAAAATCGCCTGCGCCTGGTTCCCCATGCCACCAAAAGTATGGAGGGCAAAAGCAAAACGAGCACCGGTCGGGAAAGCAACGGCGGGGACTCCGGTAACGGCGATTTCTTTGTGGAAGACGAAGAACGACCGGCACCTAAACCCATCGGCGACAAAGTGCGGCTGCCCGCAGGCAAACGCCCCAACTCCGGCGGCGAAGACTGGGAAATCGGGTCTGAAACCATGGAAAGCGCCGACGGCTACACCGGACGAAAATATCAGGACGACGACGAATAGTGATGAGCTATGAGTGCTGGATGTTCACATTCGGCTCTAACTCACGAAAAATGAAGCGGCTGTCAACCAAGTGTGGTTGACAGCCGCTTCTGCATAAATGATTCGTCAAATTCGGATGGCCGCGGGAATTTTCAGCGGCAGCGCCGGCACATTGTCCGAACCGCGTTGTCGGTTCGGGTTTTGCTTCGACATTTTGGTCAGGAGTTCCCCAATGTCGTCGTATCGCATCTTGCCCCGGATAGTCACCAGGGCAAATGCCTCCTCAGATTGTACCAGTACCACGATTTTCCGGATTGCCTCGCCGCGTTCCTTGGCTAGCACCCAAATGCGGGCCTCCGGACTTCGCACAAAAAGCAGTTCTTCCATATTGCGCTTCTTCGCTTTCGCAAAAAAACGCTGCACGTCCGCATCCGTAACCGGGTTGTCATCATTTTCAAACACGAGTACCCGGGCCTTGCGCACTTTGCGGATGAGTTGGCGATCAACCTTTTCGTCCAGAAACCAGGAACCTGCGTGAATGAGCCAGCGCGGAACGGTCAGCGCCACTGCACCGTCGTAGTCTTTGTATTTCCAGTACAATCCGTAGTCCTGTGCCTGCAGGCCAAAGCCCGGCAGGATAAAAGCCAGTGCTAAAATGAGCGTCCGCATCATTCTTTGGTTTTTGCTTTTTCCAGGTGTTTTATCCCTTCAATGTCCAGACCTTTGGAGAGGCTCGAAATTTTGTCGAGGTCAATTTTTCCCGCAAGACTGAGCAGCACAAACTGATCGGGCGAGCCGACGAGCAGCAGCAGTTCATTGATGATATTGCCGCTGTCTTTAACCCAGATGCGTACGTTTTCCTTGCCGTCGCGCACGGTCACCAACTCCTCATACTCGGTGGCCGGCACTTTGTCGAGGGCCTCCTTGTACAATTTCATGCCGTCGGCGATGCTATCGGCGGTCAGCACGCGCAGTCCCTTGAGGCCGCCGATGACCTCGCGGAAATTTTCCCAGTCCTTGTCGTCGGTGCTGATTTTGGACACGATGTTAAACATTTTGGGGCTGACAAAAACCACGGTGAACCGCTCGTCGTCCATGTACTGGCTGAAGAAACGGTTGATGGCGTCGTTTTGGGCGCTCAGAATTGCCGCAAAAAAGAGGAACGGCAACAACAACATGACTTTTTTCATAGCTACACTTTTGTTGGTGATAAATTCAGTTAACCATTTTTCCGCTTGAGCAGAATCTCTACATGGTCTACTTCCTGCAGACCCTTGTCAAGGGTTTCCTTGCTTTTGTTAATTTTGGACGACACCAGCGCCAGCGCTGCGCGAATTTCGGCCAAAGCCTGCTCGGGGTCTTCGCAGGTATCGTCTTCAACAGGGACATCCGCTTGTTTTTTCAGGCGTACAGGCTTTCGGATTTCAGGCTCGACAACCGGCGATTGTGCCAACTCAGACGTATTTTCCGGCACAGCAGCCATCGGTTTTTCCAGAAATCCCGGACGTTCATTTTTTTGCGCCGGAGGGTTTTGAACTATTTGCCACGGCGGTTCCGGCACATTTTTCCGCCACCAAAGCCCTGCCGCGCAAAGCAACAGGATTACAGCCGCCGCGATGCTGTACCACCGCTGCGTGGTTCGGGGAAACAAATTCACCCGTTTCGCCGCAGGCGCCTGCACGGATTTCTCCTCCTGGAGGATACGAAACCAACGCGCTTCCTGTCGGAATTCTTCCGGCAAATCGTCACCGGCAGCAGTAAAAAACGCCTTGATCCGGCGCTCTTCTTCCAGCGTGGTTTCGCCTTCCCAGTAGCGGTCAAGCAACGTGCGCATGTCCGGTATTTGTGTCATTTTGGTTTGTTTTTAAACATTTGCGGGGACGTAAGCATCCACCGCCACTAATTTTTCCCGAATGGTTTTTCGCGCCCGGTGCAGGCAAACTTTCACCTGATCCAACGAAATCTCCAGCACCTTGGCAATTTCCTCATAACTCAGTTCCTCCACATCGCGCAGGTGCATGACCAAGCGTTGTTTCTCCGGCAGTTCCTGCATGAGGCGTCGGGCTTGTGCGGCGAGGTCGCCGAGTTCGGTCGCGCGCGCCGCATCGCCGGTATCGAACTGCTTGGCCGCCTGATCGTCCAGCGGCACTACCCGGCGCTGGGCCGTGGCGCGGAGTTTGTCCAACGAGCGGTTGCGCGTCAGGGTCATACACCAGGCTTCCCAGTTCGACACATCGGTAGCCTGACCTTCCGACGATTTCCAGACCCGTTCCAACACTTCCTGTACCACATCCTCGGCTTCGGGTATGCTCCCGGTGATCCGCAGGGCAAAGCGGTACAACTTGTGCCGGATTGGGTACACGTGGTGTTGGAAGATGGTCCAGTTCATGTTTGGGTTGAAAAAACAACTGCGTTTTTTGCGTGGCGATGGAGGAAAGACGGGCGAAAAAACAGGATGTTACAGAAAAGAAAAAAAATTCTGGAAAAATCGAAGCAGGTTCGTCAAAAGCGGCGTTATCCAATAAAAAACTACCGCGCTTATGAAACACATTGCCCTTTTGATTCTGCTCTCCGCCGTCCTTTTTTCTTGCAACGAAACCGGCACCGACTCAACCTCTCAAATCAATGCCGATGAAAAAACCGCTACCGTTGCCGCGAGCGGCTTGCGCCTTGATGTGTCCGACAATCCGGAACTGACGTTCAAAAACCTGCGCTTGTACCCGGTGCTTGCCGATGCCGGATTGCTGGAAAACAACCGCCTCCCGATACTAAAAACGCTGGCCGAAGCCATGCAAACACACGGGTTTCGCATTACGGAACGCAAGCAGTTCGGGCGCGAACAGGAAACGTGGTACAATGGCCTAACGGTTCAGAACAAAAGCGCCGACCCTGTATTTCTCATGGCCGGCGACGTGGTCACGGGCGGAAATCAGGACCGCGTGATTGCCCACGACGATGTGATTCAGCCTGCTTCGCTGAAAAACATCGAAGTATTTTGCGTGGAAGCCGGGCGCTCAACCTACTACAACCCGGCAGCACCGGAATCGGAAAAACAGGTGGCTGCGTTCAAGGGCTACTACAACGTAGCCAGTCCGCAAGTGCGCAAAGCCGTGTATAGCGGCAATCAGCAAGGGGTGTGGGGGGCCGTCGGCAAAGTGACCGAAGCCAATAACGCGACTTCCAGTACCCAGACCTATGCCGCACTGGAAACTGAAAACGCCAAAAAGGAACAGCGCGAAGCCTGCCTGCGCTTTTTTGAAGGCAAATTTGACAACCTGCCGGATGCCGTGGGCGTGGTGGCGGTGTGCGACGGCAAGGTCGTGGGCGTAGATGTTTTCGGCCACCCCAAGCTGTTCCGCCGGCAGTTCAAAGCCCTGCTGCACGGATTTGCCGCCGAGACGGCGTTTTCCGAAACTACTAAAGATGTACCCGGGCATGTCGCCGAAGCCGCCTTCCGTCAGGTTGTCCGCGAGGCCGACAAGGCACGCACGGGCACGGAGGCGGTGGGCAAGTTTTCGCTCGGCGATGCCTGGGTACACCTGTACAGCAAGTAGGGCGTACAGCCGTCTGCACGAACTTGTTCGTCTGAGGGCATGGCCCGGCTACATGGTCCCGGCCTGTTCGTTGATCTTTTTGAACTGCTTGTCGAGGTAGAACAGGTTGCGCGGCTCGTAGCCCATGCGCTCAATGACGGTCAGAATTTCATCTACCTTTCGTTCGGCATCCTGCTGCTCGAGCACAAAGGCCTGGAGGAAAAAATAGGTAGCGTGTTCACCGTTTTGCACACACCAGGTAGCGAGTTCGTTGACGGACAGCGTAACGCCGTGTTCCAGATCGCGCACTAACTGAAATGCTTCGAGCACGGTTTTGAATTTGTCCCGAACCTTGCCGAGTTTTCCCTCCACATGTGCCGTCCCGCCGTTGGCATTGATGTATTTGAAAATTTCCAGCATGTGCTGTCGCTCTTCTTCGGCGCTGTTGTAAAAATACTGCGCAATGTTGGGCAGATTTTCCCCTTCGGCCCAAGTGGCGAGGGCGAGGTAGGCATTGGAAGCGTAGGCTTCTTTTTGTATCTGGTCGTTGAGTTTATTCTGGACTGCTTTTGATAACATGGATCGAAATGTTTTGATGATCGTTGCGGCAAAAGTAAACAGAATGCCCAAGCAATAGTTTGGGCACCTTACTTTCGCGCATCGTTCATCAACTATTTTCAACTCGTAAATGTCCAAAGTACTCATCATCGGCGCCGGCGGCGTAGGCCGCGTAGTGGCTTACAAGTGTGCCCAGCACCGCGACATCTTCGGCGATATCCTGTTGGCCAGCCGAACCAAAAAGAAATGCGACGCCATCGCCGACGCTATTTACAAGGCATACGGCGGTCGGAAAATCAAAACTGCCAAACTTGACGCCGACAATGTGGAACAGACCGTGGCGCTGATCCGCAAGTTCCAGCCCGATTTAGTCATCAACGTCGCCCTACCCTACCAGGACCTTCCCATCATGGACGCCTGCCTCGAAACGGGCACGCATTACATGGACACCGCCAACTACGAGCCGAAAGACGTAGCCAAATTTGAATACTCCTGGCAGTGGGCTTATCAGGAACGCTACAAAAAGAAAGGCATCCTTGCCCTACTTGGCTGCGGCTTCGACCCCGGCGTGACGAGCGTGTACACCGCATACGCCAAGAAACATTACTTCGACGAAATGCACGAACTCGACATCGTGGACGCCAATGCGGGCAGCCACGGCAAGGCGTTTGCCACCAATTTCAACCCGGAGATCAACATCCGGGAGGTCACGCAACGCGGCAAATACTGGGAAAACGGCCAATGGGTGGAAACCGAGCCGCACGAAATCTGGAAAGACATCAACTACCCGGAAATCGGACCGAAGCGTTCTTACCTGATTTACCACGAGGAACTGGAAAGTCTCGTCAAAAACTTCCCCACGCTCAAACGCGCCCGCTTTTGGATGACCTTCAGCCAGGAATACCTTACCCACCTGCGCGTGATCCAGAACATCGGCATGGCCGGCATCGAGCCCGTCCGGTTCAAAGGCGTGGACATCGTACCGCTCCAGTTCCTCAAAGCCGTGCTGCCCGCACCGGAGGAACTCGGCGAAAACTACACCGGCTTCACCAGCATCGGCTGCCGAATCAAGGGCATCAAAGGCGGCAAGGAACGCACGTATTATGTCTGGAACAACTGCTCCCACCAGGATGCCTACAAGGAAACCGGTACGCAGGGCGTGAGTTACACCACCGGCGTGCCCGCCATGATCGGCGCACGAATGATTCTCGAAGGCAAATGGACCGGCAAGGGCGTGTTCAACGTGGAAGAATTCAACCCCGACCCGTTCATGGATCGCCTGAACAAAGACGGACTGCTCTGGCACGAAAAGGTGGATATTGATCTGGAAATGGATTGAGGGGGTTAGAAAGTTTCGGGTTGGAAGGTTTCAGGTTCAGGTAACCTTCCAACCTGAACCATAGCAGCAATCCCTTAGTTTTTGAATTGAAACAGGCGTATTTTTTGTCAAACACTTAATTTTAAAGCCATGATTACGGGGTTGTATGTCAAAAATTTCCGCAGCATCCGCGATGCCTCCCTCGATCTGGGGCGATTCACCGTATTGAACGGCGAAAACAACAGCGGCAAAAGCAGTGTGCTGTACGCGTTGCAGGTGTTGAAGAATATTGTGACAAGCCCAAATCGAAGCATGGACGACCTGCTTAATTTGAACTTTTTGAATCTGGGTGGGATCGAAGAAGTAATGTTTAATAAAAAAATAAACCTTGAGTTAAAAATTGGTGTGAGATCCGGCAATACGGAGAAGCCACAAGACCTGTTATCCTATTACTACTGGACACATACTTTATTAGGAGATACATTGATACTCAAAGGTAGAAAGCCCTATAATTTTGATGGGAATCTTCATGTCAGCTTTCCTTATACATTAAACAAGGGTCAAAAAATAGAAATTGGGAAGTCCCCAAATCATACTTTTTTCTGGAATGGAGTTACCGCAGATCAGTTTGAAGGGTATAACGAGCAAGTCGATGCCTTGCTCTTAACTGCAGAAATTGATCAATGCGCTGCCAATCTTTCTGGATTAGACGTAATTCCAACTCATCGTGGTTTTTCCAGAGCAGCCTTTAATCTAATACCGTTACAGTACAACATCTATACTGAAGACGAGGTGGCTACCCTACTCGCATCTGACAAGGTTCTTTTATCACAGGTATCGTATTATTTCAAAAAAATTACAGGAAAAGAGTTTTCGGTTTCTTTGATGCAAGTACCAGGTCTCTTTTTTTTGCAAGTAAAGGATCCCGGTGCATCCACCTCAATTCAACTGGTCAACCAAGGCATGGGGATTAACCAAATCGTATTTCTCCTGGCCAAAATACTGTACAGTAAAAATCGCCTGATCTGCATTGACGAGCCGGAAATCCACCTCCACCCTACCCTGATCGAACAATTCATTCGGGTACTGGTGGAAATCTCGAAGGCAGAAGGAAAACAATTCCTGTTTTCCACCCACAGCGAGCACTGGATCATGTCGTTGCTGGCAGAAGTGTGCGAAGGAAACCTGCCCGCTTCGGATCTCAAGGTATATTACCTGCGAAAACAAGGACTCGAAACCCTGGTCGAAGAACAGGAAGTGCAGGAAAACGGCCAGATCGCAGGTGGATTGAAAAATTTTCTGGAATCCCAAATGCGTTTGGCGCAGCGGTTTTTTCCCGTTGAAATGCCCGGATAAACGATGGAACTGGTCGTCAACGAATGGTTTCTGGACTGGCACTCGCCGAACGCAAGCATGGAAGAACAAAAACATGCAGGTCTGTTTTTGAAATGTCTGCTTGAGAATGACCACAAATTGGTGCTGCTTCGGGAAAGCCCGTTTATGCAAAAACTACATACTTACCGAAAAGCCTTCGACTTTTACATCCCTGCCCGCCTGTCGTTGAAAACCTTTTTCAGCAATATTCTGAACAACTCGGACAAATGCCGGATCGTAGAAAATGCACTACCACTACCAGCGGAACTGGAGGACAAACTTAGTCAGGGGAATTTTTCCAGCGACCGCTACCTGTTCGAGTCTGCTCAGGAAACAGAACAAAAAATCATCGTCACGACCGATCAAAGGTTGATCGCCCACATCGGCCAAACCGATAATTTCAGGCTGATAACTTTCGAGGATTTTTTTCAAAACCATTGCCCAAAACCAGAAACCTCCTAAACCGAAACCAGAAACCCTTTTTTATGCGTATCCTTCTCGTCGAAGACGAACCGACCATCCGCGACGCCCTCCAACTCAACCTCGAACTGGAGGGCTACGAGGTCGTGCCCACCGGAAACGGGAAAAAAGCCTTGGAACTGGTAGCCGGCCAGCACTTCGACCTGCTGCTGCTGGATGTCATGCTGCCCGATGTAGACGGCTTCAGCATCACCGAGCAAGTACGGCTGTCGAATAACGAAGTGCCGATTCTCTTGCTCACGGCCAAGGACATGCCACAAGATCGCATCGCCGGTCTCAAGCGCGGCGCCGACGACTACCTGACCAAGCCGTTCAACCTCGAAGAATTGCTCCTGCGCATCGGCAACCTGCTGCGCCGCAGCCAGCGTGTGAAAGGCGAGGCGCCCGACCTGTTTGAGTTCGGAAACAACAAAGTCAACTTCGAAACGTACGAAGCCACCACCTGGCGCGGCGAAACCATCGCGCTCACCCGAAAGGAAGCCATGCTCCTGAAACTGCTTGTGGAACGCAAAAACGAGGTGGTCAGCCGCAACCAAATCCTCCAGGCCGTATGGGGCTACGACGTGTTTCCCAGCACCCGCACAATTGACAATTTTATCCTCGCTTTCCGGAAATACTTTGAAAAAGACCCGCGTGACCCGCAGTTTTTTCACTCCATCCGCGGCGTGGGGTACCGGTTTTCATGGAGTGATTAAGCAACCGGCCCGTCGGTCATCTTTTTCAACTGATCGTCCACCTTTCGCAGTTTTTCCCGGCAAAGACGCACCAGTTCCTGCGCACGTTCGATTTTGGCAGCCAGGTCGTCAATGCCGACCGCGTCGTTTTGCAGATCGGCGATGATCTGCTGCAATTCCGAGTATGCTTCGTCGTAGGAAGGCGTTTCCGGCGCTGTTTTCATTGTTCAAACCAGACTTTTTCGCGGTTGTCCGGCGAGCCGTTGTAATTGATGAATATCTCCTCTCCGGGGGCAATATCGCGCAGGGCGTAAATATCAATGGTGCTGTTTTCGAAATCCATCCCGTAATCGGCGTTGGGTTCGTAGGCGTGGTTGTACAGGGAGCCGTATCCCAGTGCCAGGGCGTACCACGAGCCGTCGTCGCCCCAGTCGAAATAGTAGTCGTCGAGCATCGTTTGGCGCACGGCGGCCAGTTCGGATTTTGGGAATAAAAGTACCGGACACACCTCGATCACCGCGCCTTCCGGTATCGGCCCCGCCGCAAAAACGCCCATGCCATGCACATCGGAAGGGCCAAAATAAATAGGTGTATGCTGGATACTCATCGTGCTGCCTGTTTGCTTTTTCCGGAAAATCTACCAACTCCCGCCGGCGCCGCCACCACCAAATGAACCGCCACCAAAACCACCACCGCCCCAGCCACCACCACCACTGCTACCGCCGCCCCAACCGCCGCCACCGCCGAATGAGCCGCCGCCCCAACCGCCGAAACCGCCGCCGTGCCACCAGTCGTCGCCACCACGGTTACGACGACCGGTGCCGGTGTACACTGTGCTGTTTTTGGACACCACGTATGCGACCACCACGATAATAATGATCAAGGAAAGCGCCAAAATCAGAAAAATCCAGGCCGGCGGTGCCTCCCGGTCGCTTTTGTCGGCCTTGAACTCGCCGGCCAGCGCGCGCATGATGTCGGTCAGGCCGGCGTCAATACCCTGGAAATTTTGCTCCTGCTTAAAATACGGGATCATCGTGTTCCGGATGATACGCCCCGCCGTGATGTCGGGCAAAGCCCCCTCGGTGCCGTAGCCGGTAGCAATGAATGCTCCGCGGTTGGGCTGCTCGGTCACGATGAGCACCACGATGCCGTTGTTTTTGCTCTTGCGCCCGATTCCCCAGCGGTTGCCCAGTTCGAAGGCGTAGGAGGAGCGGTCGAAACCGCCGATGTCCGGCCGGATCATCACCACAATTTCGGTAGAGGTGCTGTCCCGGTAGCGCTGGAGTCGGTCTTCCAGAATAAATTTTTCCTGTGCCGACAACCACCCCGAGTAGTCGTGAACGAACACCGCAGGGTCGGGTTTTTCGGGAAAAAGTTCGGAACTCTCCTGGCTGAACAGCCCGCCGACCAAAAGCAAAACCGCCGCCAGCACCGGCCACAGCCTAAGCCGCAATCCGTTTCGCTTACCGTCCACCGTAAATAATTTCATCAGGAAGTTCATTATCATTGTCTTTTGGATCAGCGGGGAAATGGTGTCGCAGTTGCTCGCCGATCTGTTCAATTACCCGGCAAACGCCTTCGCAGGCTTTTTCCTGTTGCAAATGTTCCCGGAGCAGTTGTTTTTCAGCATCCCAGAACTGAAAACCGACCCGTTCGTGAATACCCGAATCGCCCCAGATGGCAAAGTGGTGCGACTTGTCGGCGATGTACAGCAGCACAGCATTCCGCTGTTTGGTGTTGAACATTCCGAACAGGTGGAATATCTCCGCCGCCCGCTCCACGGGGTGGTCGCGGTCGCAGAAGTCTTCGATAAACAGCCTGATCTCGCCGCTGGTGCGTTGCTCCGCAGCGCGAATGGCGGCGAGAATCCGGGTTTCGTCGTCGGGTGTGAAAAGCATGGCTTGCTGGAGTTTTCGCTTAATTAAACTTCACTTCCGGCACTTTCTCCGATCCGGCAGCCGCCTGGAAATACCCGCGCGGCGAGAAGCCAAAGATGCCGACGTACAGGTTGGTCGGGAACTTGCGGATGTAGGTGTTGTAGTCGTTGACCGATTCGTTGAACTTCCGGCGTTCTTCGGCGATGCGGTTTTCCGTGCCTTCGAGTTGTACTTGCAGATCGCGGAAATTCTCGTTCGCTTTCAGGTTTGGGTAGTTTTCCGCTACCGCCAACAAGCGGGACAGCGAACTACCCAAAGCCCCCTGAGCCTGCTCGAAACGCTGGATGTTTTCCGGCGTCAGTTGGTCGGCGGTGAACGTCACCTTGGTGGCGTTGGCGCGGGCATCCACCACTGCCTGTAGCGTGGATTTCTCAAAATCAGCGTAGCCTTTCACCGTGCTGACTAAGTTGGGAATCAGGTCGGAGCGACGCTGGTACTGGTTTTCGACCTGCGCCCAGGCTTTTTTCACACCCTCGTCTTTGCCGACGACCGTGTTGTACGAGCCGCACATGTTGAAAACCAGCAGCAGCAATACGCCGAGCAGGATGAGGGGGAGGAATTTTCGAATGTTGACCATGATGTTTCTCGTTTGAAAAAGGTTTGGTGTAAAACGTGTGGCGAAGGTATTGGTTGACGCGGAAACGGACTGGAACTAAATCGGACATTTTTCGCGGTACACGGCGGCCAGAATTCCCGTCGCCACCGCTGCGTTGAGCGATTCCGCTTCGCTGCCCGGTGCTCGCGGAATGGTCAACCGCTTCGTCAGCCGGCGTTCAGTCTCCGCCTGCATCCCGCTGCCCTCCCCGCCGACAACTAACAAATCGTTGCCGGCATACTGCGCCCCGAACGCGTTTTCTCCATCCAGCACGGCGCCGAGCACCGCACTGTCGGGGGCGATGGCCAGCACCGACTCCAGTTCCATTTCGTACACCGGCATCCGGAAAATAGCGCCCATGCTGGCCTGCACGACCTTTGGGCTGAACACATCGGCACAGTCGGGCGAACAAAAAACAGCGGAAAAGCCAAACCAGTCGGCCACGCGCAGGATGGTGCCGAGGTTGCCGGGGTCGCGAATACCGTCGAGGAAAAAGGCGCCGTTGGCCCAGGGCACAGGAGTAGCCGTCGGCATTTCGGCCACCGCCAGCACCTGCTGCGGCGTGGTCAGCGACGAAATTTTTTTTAATTCCGACTCCGATACAGGCTGAAAGACGGGCCAATACGGCTCCAGCAACGCTGCGTGTTCCTCGGCCCAAGGTTCCAGCGCGTACAGGGCAACTGTCCGCACGTGTGTTTGCGTCAAGAGTTCGGCTACCATTTTGGCGCCTTCCACAGTGAAATTTCGATACTTTTGCCGGTACTTTTTCACCTGAAGGGCAGTCAGGAATTTTGATTGGCTGGCAGATAACATAGCGGTGCTGGTTTGCAACGGGTTGAACCGGTTTTTCACAGTGCTTCCATTGGCAGTTCAGTATGCGAATTTTCGTGCGATTTAACAATTTTGGTCATAAAACAGGCTCCAAACTCCGTGCCCCCCTCCCATCGGCGCCGCTCGTTGCATTGATGTTGGCCTGTCTTTTTTGCGCGTGCAATATTACCAAGTATGTGGACAAGAGCCAAGGCCCGCCCCTGTTGCGCAAAAACAACCTCGAACTGAAAAGCCCGGAAAAACTGCCGCTTTCCGTACGCGCGCCGCTCACGTACGAACTGAGCGCCCTGTACCGGCAAAAACCAAACGAACTGAGCCTCATGGCACTTCGCACTCCCATGCGACTCTGGCTATATTACCAGTATCAGGATACCAGTTCGCGGTTTGCCAAATGGATTATGAAAAAAGTGGCCGAGCCGCCGGTTTTTTTTGACGAGGCGCTTACCGCCCGAACCAACAACAACATCCAGAACTACATGCGGCAACGGGGGTACTTCAATGCCGTCAGTACCTACTCGGTGCAGTACTCCGACAAGCGATTTTACTACGGCGACGACCTGTATTTTGATCCGAAACGGGATTCGCACAGGGTGCACAGCAATGCTACGGTGACCTATCACCTCGACCTCGGCCATTTGCTCCGAATTGATACCGTGGAGTTTATTAGTCGCGACACGCAGGCATTGCAGGTTTTGCAGGAAACGCGCGGTCGCTCCCTGCTCAAAACCGGCGGAGCGCTCGACGGCCAAACCTTCGAGTCTGAAAAAGGCCGGATCACTGCCGCCATGCGAAACCGGGGCTACGCCTACTTTGTGCCCCAGTTTGTGGAATTCACGGGAGACAGCACCGGCTCGAAAACCAACGTGACGGTGGAAGTGCTCCCGCAGGACGACTCCACCATGCACAAAACGTACACGATCGGTACTGTGACCGTCTTTTCCGATCTGGTGCCCGACCTGAATAGCGTGCGACAGGACACCACCATTGACGGCATTTATTTCGCTTCCTCCTCGCAGCATTTTGACATAAAACCCTCTCGGCTGCGCAAGTCTATTGCCGTAACGCCCGGGCAACTGTACCGACAGGAAGACCTCGACGAAACAGCCCGAAACCTGAACGCCCTCGGTATTTTCCGATTCGTGACGATCCGCCCGCTACAGGACAGTTTGCAGCCCGATAAAATCAATGTGACCGTTTCTTTTCTGCTGAACAAACGTCTGGCTATCGGTTACGGTCTGGAAATGAACTCGTCCACCAACTCCGGCAGTGATCTGGCAGGCCGGCTGTTGGGCGTTTCGGCCAACTTCTCGGCACTTAACCGAAACCTCCTGCGCGGCGCTGAACTCATCCGCACCGATCTTGCCTACAGCCTCGAATTTGACCTCGCAGCCCAGCGCGAACGCCTGATTTTTTCGCAACAATTCAAAATCCAGAATGAACTGACATTCCCCCGGTATTTCGACTACCTCGGATTCTGGAACCGGATGCACCGCTGGAAACTGCTGAAAACCTCCCTGTATGAGCGCATGAAAAGCGACGGACAAGTGCGCGTGGGTCTCAATTACAACTACCTCGACCTTCGCGGATTTTATGTGTACAACCTGCTGAATGCCTCTTTCGGCTATACCGTGCGCTCCGACGCCGAGCACCAGTACACGTTCGACAACATCGGAATTGACGTTCTGCGCCCGACACTGCAACCGGGTTTCGACAGTATTTTCGGGCAAAACGAGTTCCTGCGTCTGAGTTTTGGCAACCAGTTGTTCAGCGGCTTTTTGTTGCGGTCGTTTACCTACACCTACGCGAGCCGGACGAACGCCTTCGGCGAGCGCTGGTTTCTGCGGCTGAATGCCGAGATGTCCGGACTGGAAGAACTCGTACTCAACCAACTGTGGTCTATCCCGTTCAAAAAACAAACCTGGACAATCGCCGACCTCGAATTTTCCAAATATGCCCGGCTGGACGTGAGCGGAAATTATACCCGCGATTTCACCAAAGACTTTACAGCAGTCGTTCGGATGAGCGCAGGTATCGCTACTGCCTACGGCGACACCAAAGGGGTGCCCTTCGTGAAACAATTTTTCGTGGGTGGCCCGTCCAGCATTCGCGCCTGGCGCATACGCGAATTAGGCCCGGGAGGCTACTACGTGCTTGACGAATCGTGCAACTGCGCTGCCGTTGCTCAGCAGCCTTTTTTCCAGGCCGCCGATTTTCGTTTTGAGTTCAATGCCGAACTCCGTTTTCCGCTTTTTTGGTGGATGAAAGGCGCCGTATTTGTAGACGGCGGCAACATTTGGACCCTCAAACCCGACGCCGACCGCCCCAATGCCGAGATACGCTGGGATTCGTACAAGAATATCGCACTCGGCACCGGCTTTGGGTTACGATTTGATTTCAATTACTTTGTGTTTCGTTTCGACTGGGGCCTGAAACTCCGACGACCGTTCAAAACCCCGACACAAGGGTACTGGGTGGACTGGACCAAAACAAACTGGTCGGAACTCAGTAATTTCAATATTGCCGTAGGGTACCCATTTTAGTAGTTTTGAGTTTTGAGTTTTGGGTTTTGAGTTTTGAGTGGGGGGTGAAATGACTGATAGGAATAAACTAATTGCCAACCGATATGGCTTACATACTTGACGCTGTAAAAGAACACCTTGATCCTGAATTCATTGCCGAGGCCTCTGAAGCGCTTCGGGAAGGAGAAACACAAACGGCCCGGGCGCTGCATGCCTGGAGTGCCACAATCCTGGCCGGCCTGCTGAACCACGTAGAAAACCCCAAGGCGATGGGGCGCATTTACCATGGGCTGGACAATTTTCCTGCCAACCTGACGGCACAACCCAAATTGCTGCTGCGCTCGGGGAATCTGGCCCACAACGATCCCCGGGAGGTTTCCGGTCATTTGCTGGGACAATTGTTTGGACAAAAAATACAGGCGCTGAACGGCAGCATTGCCCACCTTTCGGGCGCCGCACCAAAAGTTGTATCCGAAACGCTCGGGATCGCAGGCCCCATGGTACTCAGTGCACTTGGCCAACGTCTTCGAGCCGGCGAACTCAGCGTGCCCGGGCTTGCCAATCTGTTGCGTGCCGAACAACCGCGCATCGCCTCCATGCTCCCGGCAGAATTAGCCGAAATTCTTGGTTCGAGCGTACTGGAGGCGCCGGATTCCGAACAAGTCGAGCCGGCGGTGGGCAACGCATGGGGATGGGCCATGCTGTTGCTGGTCGGTATCGCTGCGGCCCTGCTCGTGGGGGTTCGGCAATGCGGGGTATAGCCGGCCTTTGTCATTTCGAAGAACTCCGTTCGCTCTCCTCTGTCCGGGTTTCGACTAAGCAGCAGACGCATCTACCCCTTTTTTACCTTGCTCACATCCTAAACTGCAAATCGCTTGAATTTCATCAAAAACTCGTTGCGCCGCTGGTATCGGGACCTGCCCAAAACGGAGTCCGGCAACCCGCGCTGGGGCTTGTACCTCCGCCGGCTGGTCATCCGGCTTACGCTCTGGTTCTTCGGGATTACCATCGGAGTTACACTCCTGTACCGATTTATCCCGGTGCCCTGCACACCGCTGATGGTCATCCGGTGGTTCGAGCAGGCCAACGACCCCGACCGGGAAACGCGCTGGAAAAAAGACTGGGTCTCCTTCGAGGAACTCTCCCCCCGGCTCCAGTTGGCAGTGGTGTGCGCCGAAGACCAGGAATTTCTGGAACACGCCGGCTTCGATCTTCAGGCCATTGAAAAAGCATACAAATACAATAAAAAAGGGCGCAGAATCCGGGGCGCCAGCACGATCAGCCAACAAACAGCCAAAAACGTATTCCTCTGGCCGGCGCGCTCCTGGGTGCGAAAAGGCCTGGAGGTGTATTTCACGTTCCTGATCGAGGTGCTCTGGAGCAAAGAGCGGATTATGACCGTGTACCTGAACGTGATCGAATTCGGCGACGGCATCTACGGGGCCGAGGCCGCCTCGCAACATTATTTCAAAAAAAGCGCGAAAGACCTGAACACCGAGCAGGCCGCACTGCTCGCAGCCGTACTACCCAATCCGCTGAAACGAAACCCGGCCAAACCTTCCGGCCTTGTCCGCAACCGCAAGCAGTGGATCATTGCCCAGATGCGGATGTGGGGCATGAAAATTGACTTCGACGAACCAAACACCCCCCGAAAAATCAATTGAGCGCGGCTTCCGGCTTTTTTCCAGATCAAACCTGCTTTCCATGACACGCATATTCGTCCTTCTGCTGAGCCTCGGCTCCGCCACCTTGCAAGCCCAAAACACTCAGGCAGTGTACCAATTCATCAACGGAAACTGGTTCGACGGCGCCCGCTTTGCCGAAGCCAACTGGTATAGCGTGGGCGGTAAACTGACCCAAAAAACACCGGCCAAAGTGGACTCGGTCATTGACCTCGGCCACCGCTGGGTAGTGCCCCCCCTGGGCGATGCATTCTGTTCCAGCCTGTCGGAACATTCGTTCATTCGCCAGCACGTGGAGGCTTACACTGCCGACGGGGTGTTTTACCTCCAGATACTGGCTAACACACAGGAAGACCGTAAAAAAGCCACGGCCCAACTCGGAAAACCGGACAGCCCGGAAGCCGTTTTTGCCAACGGCGGTTTCACCTGCACGCTCGGCCACCCGTTTTTGACCTACGAAGCCCCGGCGCAGGGAGTGCGCAACCCTACCGACATTGCCGGCAAATACGCCGTTATTCGTGAGGGCCGCACCATGCACGGCAACGGCTACTGGTTTGTGGACAGCAAAAAAGGTGTAGACAACATCTGGAAAGACGTCATGGCGCAGTCTCCCGGAGTAATCTCGATCTACCTCCTTGATGCCCAACACAGCGGCGGCAAAGAAAACAGGGGCCTGTCTGCCGACGCTGCGAAGGCTGTGGTAAAAAAGGCGCACAAGTCCGGACTACGTGTATTTGCCCATGTTGAAACGGCCGAAGATGTCCGCCTGGGACTACAAATCGGGGTGGACGGTTTCGCCAACCTGCCGGGCCACCAGTGGGACGGCACCGGCGACGGTAAAAAATACGAACTCAGCGACGAGGATTTGAAAAGCCTTGCCAAAAAGAAAACGCCCGTGGTAGCCCTGTTCTCCCACGCGCAAACCCGGGCCAACCGCCCCAATGCCGACGAAATTCAGGCAGCCTTGCTGAAGCGCCTGTTTGCCCACGGCGTCAATGTCGTGATCGGTACCGATGACCCGCAACGCGCCCTCCGCTCGGAAATTAACTACTGGTTTCCGCTCAAAGACCTGGATTACGCGCAAGCCATCCAGGTTTTTTGCACCAATACGCCACAAGCCATTTTCCCGAAAAGAAAAATCGGCCGGTTTGCCGAAGGCTACGAAGCCAGTTTCCTCGTCCTGAACGGCGACCCGCTCCAGAACCTGCTGAAGTTGCGAGATATTGCGTTCAAGGTTCGGCAAGGGGTTCTGCTGAAGGTTTCTGGTTAGAAGGTTGGAAGGTTTCTGGTTGGAAGGTTTCTGGTTTTTTTTTGCAGCTGTGGACGGAATGCCAATGGATGCAAAATGGCAGGGCTGTTTGGCTCAAGTGAAGAAGGCTCATACGACGAATTTGTCATCGGATGAATGCGTAGCCGCGAATGGCAGGCCATTTCCAGTTTGGCTACGCACTCGTCAGACGACAAATTCGTCTGACGAGATTTAAACCCTCAAACCAGTAACCTCCTAACCTCCTTACCACTTGCGCCCGTTTTTCACGCGGTTCACAAACGCGTCTGCGAGCGCCGGGTTGGCTGCTACCACTTCATAAATTTCCCCGTTGGGCATTTTGATCTGGGTTTCCTTGGCTTTCAACCCGAGCAGGGCGTCGTTGAAACGCGTACTGCTTGACACCACGTTGAGTGCGCCCGCCTGATAGCCAAAGAAATACCACAGGTCGGCAGAAGCCTTGATGTACAGGTAAAAACGGTCGTCCTCGTTGCCCGGCATCTTGTACTCCACGAAGGCGTTGAGCATCTTCTGGATCGGTTCGCCGTTGATGGACACGACGGGAATGCGGTCTTCCACACTCAGGAACGACTGGTACTCGGGGTTCCAGATGACCGGGTGGCGGCCCAACAGAAAGGCAAACTTGTTGTCTTTTTTGGGCAGATTCAGGAAGTTACTGTTCAGGTTGTTCAGGGCTTCCTCCCGGTCTTTTTCGTCGGGAATAAACTCGCTGAGCGCCGGGCGGTAAAAAGCCTGCTGCGTGTTGAACGGCGGCGCCTGCGCATCAAACGTGGCGGCGCGTATCTCGTTGAGCATCATTTCCATCAACACCTTGGGCACGGTGATGTCCATACCGGTCATAAACTCGCCGGTGACTACAAAACTGGCCGTATCCGGAATGTTGTAGTCGGTTTTCAGTCGCCCGGCAGCCTTCACTTTCATGTATTCCAGGCCACTGCCGATGCTGAGCGGGCCTTCGGCATTCAGCACGCCGGTTTTATTTTCGTACACCATTTTTGGCCCCACGAGCACGGAGGGCGTCGTCACACGCGCCGAGTCGCCGAACGTGAAGCGGTCGTTTTGCGGGTCGTACTTGAACACGCCCTCGCCGTTGATGATCGGCCGGTCGGTGCGTGCGTAAGGGCCTTGCAGGATGCGGGGATAAAGTTCGCCCGTTTCCTTTGACTGGAAAAAGCCGAGGAAGAGCGGTTCGTCTTCGGCGTTTTTGATGTTTTTCACCCGCACCACCGGGTCGTTTTTGTCCACCTCCGAATACACGCTGAACCAGGGATTTTCCACAAAATCGGTTTTGATTTTGGCCAGGCCCTCGAAGCGAAGGTTCTGCTGGTTGGCGCTCAGGATGACCGTGCCGGCAAAAAGCGTTTTCACGTCCATGTAAAAACTGTCGGCGGCTTTCACTTCGCCGCTGGCGGTGGTAAGCACGTTTTTGGTGGCCGGCGTACCGGGGCCGCGCCGCTCGCCGATGATGTTGTTGAAAAATATTTCCTGCGTGTGATCGGGGATGTTGTACTCGTAGTAGCCGGTGGCCTTATACAGTTTTTTGCCGAGAATGCCCACCGTGGCGCGGTTGATCGTGTGGTATTTGCTCACCGTGTCGGCCAGAATTTTGGCGTTTTCGATCTGTTTCATCAAACCGCCGGCCTGAATTTCAATCTTCCCGTCGCTGGTGTAAATGAAGGCATCGGCGGACTTGATGACCTCCACACCGCCGATCTTCAACTGGCTGTTTTTCATGTCGTACAAAGCCGTTTTCCCCTTGAACTGGAGTGTATCCTGGTCGGGATCAATGGATACGAAGTTGCCCGGCTCTTTTTCGTCGCTCTTGAACGTCACGGTTTGGGCTTTCATGTCCCAGGTAAATTCGTTCATGGAGGTTCTGTACTTGTTGAGCGGCAGCGTGGTGGACGACTCGGCAGTGTTGGCTTTGAAGTCGCCGATCTGGCGGTCGAAGTCAAGTTCGCCGCGCACATTCCGCGAGTCGAACACAATGCCCTCGCCGCTGAGCGCCTTGATCTGGAGATCGGCGGTATCCGAACTGGCCTGGAACGGTCCGTAGGAAATCACGCGGGAGGTCAGTTTGCCGCCAAACCACTCAAATTCGCCCCGGCCTTTCAGGCCCGAAGGCGTGAGCACAAGCACGCCGTTGTGGTTGTAGCCGGGCGCCTTGAACAGGTCGAATGCCTTGGCTTTACTTTCCACGTACATGGAATCGCGGTAGGGCAACCAGTTCACTTTCACGTCCTCGCCGCGGGCTTGCGGCACTTTCACCGCACTTTGCCGGTCTTCTTCCATGAAAAAGGTGCGGGCCGTGCAGGTCATTTGTTTGGGTCGGAACACGATGTCTTCAGATACGATGTCGGCGGTGAGGTACTCCACCGTGCCTTTGCCGAGGAAGCCTTTGTTGCTGAGGTCGAGTTTGCCGGTATAGTTGCCTTTTTTGGAATAGGTAGGATAGCCCTTCTGAGGGGTTTGGTGGATGAAACCGAAGGATTTGTCTTCGGTTCGCACGATGATTGTTTCCCGGAAAGGAGCAAAAATATCAGCCGAAGTCATCTCACCTTTGAACTTGAGCATATCGGCGGTGTAACTGTCCAGACCGTTGAAGGAGAAGGGGTCAAGTTTGAAATAAAACGAGTCGCGGGTGTACGCGCCGCCCTGAATGCTTGAGCGGTCGTAGAATACGAACGAGTGTTTTTTGGATTGCAGGGACGGGAAAATAGCGAGGTCTTCCTTACCGGATTTGTTGTTGGGCGCGTCTACGAGCAGGATACCGGACACGTACTCAACCGTCGAGTTCATGGCGTCGGCAATGGGTCTGCCGTTTACGTCATCCTTGCCGGTGGGCAGGTAAAAATCGAGGTTTTGCACCGAGTCGAATTCAACATGGAATTTGTTGTAATCGAAGTACATGTCCTTGCCTTCAAAGAGGGCAAAACCCGCAAACAACCTGCCGCCGAAACGCATGTCGCGGTTTTCCAGCAGGGTCAAGGTTTTGGCCTGTGGAATGAATCCCACCTTTTGCCGCTCGCTGAGTTCGATGCGTTTGACCTCGTAGATCGTCGTTTCCTTGGTTTTCAGGTTAAGGCTGGCATTGGCGCCGGTACTGACCGACTCGATTTTGATGGCGTCGTAGTCGCGCTTGCCCTGACTGGCCAAGGCATAGTGCGTCAGTTTGGGCCGCGCTTCGATTTCGTGCCGGCCAAAATCGTAGTTGATAAAACCTTTGGCCACCATTTCAGCCAGTAGCGACTGGATGCTGGCGTAGGTGAACTTGGGGTTCAGTTCCCGGGCAAAGAGATCGTCGGAGATCACTTTGGTCTGGCGCGTGCTGTCCCAGTAGGTTTCTTCCATCAGTTTGTGCATGACGGAAATGGGATTCACGCTGGTGATATTTTGCATGCGCACATACTCGCCGGCATCGAAGCGGTTGCTACTTTCGAATTCGACTTTCTGGCTGACACCTTTCACGGCGCCGATGCGTGAGCCGATTTCAAGCGAGTCGTTGGCTACAAACCAGGATACCTTTTCGGCTTCGAGGTTCATGTTGTAAAATGACGAGTAAAACGGGTTGCGCTCGGAGCCTTTTTCGCCGCGAGTCAGTTGGATCACCTGGTTGGGAATTTCCAGTCGGAAGTTGACCGCCGGGTGAAACAGGCTGTCGCTGTCCATAAACAGTTTGGCATTCACACCTTCCGCGATGATACTCACCTCGCGCTTGATGATGAACAACTCGCCTGTACCGTAAAAAATTCGCTCCCGTTTTTTGTTGAAAATGGTCAGGCGGGCGGGTTGGGCGGTGTTGCCGTAGCCGTACACCGACGAACCCCACAGCCGGAAACCGCCGATGTACTCAATGCCTTCGCCGATTTTGGCAATCTTGAGCGACTGCTCGAACGACTCAAACCGGGGGTACTGCGCCGTGGAGTTCTTGGTGGAAATCACCACATTTTCCTCGAATTTGCCCCAAATAGCGCCCTGCGGGAAGTACAGCGGGTAGGAAAACTCCGCCGAGTCGCATTTGAAAATCGGCTTTTTGGCTTCCACCGTGTAGGAAGTCAGCCGGGCATACACCGTAGAGTCCAGACCGGCAGTTTGCCAGGTGACTTTGCCACCGTTCCCTTGCCAGATTTCCTCAAACGGGTAATAAGTGCCGCTGGTACCGATCACTACGGTGGAGTCTGCTTTGCGCTGACCGATCAAGTTTACGTTTTCGCAGCGCAACGCCGGGCGTTTGTCCTCGTACACAAAATCGAACTTTCCGCCGCTGATTTTCCATACAATCAGGCCGGCCTCGCGAGCCTGAAACGCACGCTGCGCGATGAAGTCCGCCGAGAAGTCAAGCATTTGTGAGATCGGCTTTGTTTTGCCTTTTTCAATATCGGCGATGGTGCGTTCGGCAAACGTGTGCCAGCGAAGGAAAAACGAAGTATCGGGGTCAAGCCGGGCTGCCGTGACGGCGTTGATGTAACTTTTGTAGTACGGAAATGCGCCGAGGCGCTGCTCGGCCAGCAGGTTGGCCATACGTACCACACTTGCCATGTCTTGCTCCTTGTACAAACCGGCTTTGAACTGGTTTTTGAACACCGCGAACGCCTCGGCCATATCGGGGCGCTTGGAGGCGTTCATAAACTCGTCCAATTTTTCTACAAACTCGTTGGGGTTGTCCGGGAATTTGGCTGGCGCCTGGGCAAAAACAGATTGGATGGAAAGAAAAAATGCGAGGAGAAGGGCAAGTTTTTGGAAACGTAGTGTCATGTTTAAACCTGGGCTGATAAAAAATTTACGGCGTGTGAAACGCGCAAGGCGCGCCAAAAGTACGGCCTTAACGGATTTGGGTAAACACGATGGAAAGCCAATTGCCACGCGCGCTTACCGTCTGTTTCATAAACCCTGTTTGCTGCGCCGCATCCGTCACCACCGCTTCGTCTTCCCGCAGAATACCTGACACTAACAGCCAGCCGCCGGGTTTGGTCAGTTCCGCGAGGCGAGGCAACGAATCCAGAATCACATTCCGGTTGATATTGGCCAAAATACCGTCGAAACCGGCGCCCTGCACGGCGGCGAGGGTGCCGCAACGGGCCGTAATTTGTTCAGCCACACCGTTGGCGACGCTGTTCTCCAGCGTATTCCGGTACGATTCCTCCTCAATGTCCACGGCTTCCACCTCGACCGCGCCGAGTCGTGCGGCCAGAATGGCCAGCACACCGGTACCGCAGCCGTAGTCGAGCAATTTGGCGCCGCGGCAAGGCAGTTCGCGCAAAGCGCGCAGGCACATCCAGGTGGTTTCGTGATGCCCGGTGCCGAAAGCCATTTTCGGATTGATGACTAATTCGTGTTGCACGCCGGGCTGGGGTTGGTGAAAATCGGCGCGCACGGCGCAGAAATCCTCCACGATAACCGGCTGAAAGTTGGATTCCCAGATTTCGTTCCAGTTTTGGGCTGGAAGAAATTCCTTGTCCCACTCGAACGCAAACTGCTGACGGAGTTCGTCGAGCAGTTGTTCGGTGTCGGGCAGGGAGGCGCTTGCGGGCAGGTAGGCGTTCAGAGCGGTCGGCGTTTCCTCAAACGTGTCGAAAGCAGCCTCGGAAAGAAATGCGGGCAAGATTTCGGCGATTTCAGGCTCGGCGCAAAGTATAAATTTCCAGTAGTCCACAGGCTATTTTTTGCGAATCAATTCGATGTGTACCGGCAGGTGGTCGCTGTACCCGTTCAGGAAAATATCGCCGACAAAGGTGCGCAGCGGATAGCCCCGGAAGGCGCCGTCTTCCTGAAACATCCAGGGCTGCCGGAACACTTCGGCTTTGTGGAATTGCCAGCCGCCGGCCTTTTTCCACACCAAGCCTTTAGACAGGATGATCTGGTCGAACAGGTTCCAGGAGTCCCGGTATGCGAGCGTACCGTTTCCGCTTTCAAAAATGTCGTACATCGGGTTGTACATCTCCCCATCCTTCATCTTTTCGGTGCTGCGCACAGCGCGGAGTACCTTGGCCACGCTTTTGTTGTTGGGGTCGTCGTTCAGGTCGCCCATGATGATGATCTTGGCGTTCGGGTCGCGCTCGGTCAGGCTATCCACCGCATTACGGCATACCTGCGCGGCTGCGGCGCGCATCCAGCCGGAGCCTGCCTCGCCGCCCCGACGCGAAGGCCAGTGGTTGACAAAAACATGCACTGTTTCGCCCAGCAGCGTTCCGGTCACGTGCAGCACGTCGCGGGTTCGGTCGCGTACGCTGTCGGTTTTGCTTTCGAGCACTACCGGCAGTGCTTCCGAGGCGATGAGGGTAAAATATTTGGGCTGGTAAAGCAGGCCCACGTCAATGCCGCGTTCGTCGGGCGAGTCGTGGTGCGCAATCCGATAGCCGCGCCCCTGCAAAGCGGGCTGAGCCACCAGGTCTTCGAGCACCACGCGGTTTTCCACTTCGCACACGCCGAGCAGCGCTACGCCGTCGGGCGTTTTGTCGGTGGCCAGCAGGCTGATGACTTTGGCCATGTTGGTTTGCTTGGACGCGTACTTGGCACTATCCCACAAAAGGCGGCCTGTGGGCAGGAAATCTTCGTCGTTGATGTCGGGGTTGTTGATCGTGTCGAACAGGTTTTCGAGGTTGTAAAACCCGATGGCCACGATTTCGTATTGGGCTTTTTGCGCCGAAGCAGTAAGGCTGAGCAGCATCGCGAGGAGTGCGACAAGGTGTGTTTTCATGCTTTTTATAAATTTTGACGGCGCGAAGGTACGGCTGTGATCGGCATGATTTTGGGATTTGGCGCGGGTCTTGCCGATTGTTTTTTCGGTGTGGTATGTTTGCCGGCCGTTTCGCAAAGACTTGCAAAAATTACAACATGAAAAATACGCTGCTCATCCTGTTTTTTTCTCTGCTAACCGGCCTGTGTATCGGGCAACCGCCCCAGCAAAACTCCAGCGTTTATGACCGGGATTCTCTCTGGAAACCGGATGTCATGCTGGTGGTTGACTCGTTTGTCCACCTGCGAAAAGCCCTGCTGGCATTTCAGCAGGAAAACCAGGCTTCGCTGCTCAATCTGATTGACACGAACACCTTGCGGCTTGCTCGCGAACTGGATGAAATGTACCAGACGGAGGTGCTGGAGTACAAAAACTGGTTTACCCGGAAGGCCCTTTCAGGAAAGCGCAAAAAACAGGGATATGCCTATGTAGACCTGATGCTGAAACTTGATGCCTTGTTTTTCTACCCGGACTTGTACGCTGTTTTTGTGAGTTCGGCACGGTTGGAAGCACAGCCCAAAATCGAAATGGTCAAACGGGATCATGCCCAGAGTTTATACGTCTTGATTATGGGGCATTTGAACGGGATTGGCTTTGCCAAAAAAGACGAACTGCTCCGGTTGTTTGAAAAATTTCGCAAAGTAGGTCAGGCCATGCCCCATACGATCAATCAGGATTTCGGCCTTGTTTCTGACGAAGATCGCTACGGATTCCATCTGGTGGACATGCTGTTGTGTCTTTCCCGGGAATAGACCCGCTTAGATTCAATTACTACACGTACAAAAAGCATCCACAAGCGCCGTGGCTTGAACAAAAAAACTGCCCGGCGGCGTGCCCGGCGGTGGACACACCTGAAAACTTCCGGTATGGCCTGAAAAAACTTCGGTCAGCACGCCTGCCGGAGTGCTAACCGTGAGCGAAAACGGGGGTGTCCCCGTAAATGTCACGTTTACGGTCTGACAGTCGCCCAGACACACATCCGGTTCCGATACGGAAAATTCGACTGAAGGCAGAGGGTGCCATGTCACTTCAATACCATCGGAGACATCCAGACAGGGGTCGTTCAGGTCCACGCTGCCATTGAGGTCATTGCCGGCGATAGCAGCGATGTAGTACGTCACGCCGGGCTGAAGGGGGGCAGCAAAACTGAAGTCGGGAGTGGCAGAGGTCGCAATGATGCTGCCGGTCGGATCGGCAGGGTCGCTGTACAGGATGAATTGCAGCAGGTCGTCGGCATCCAGATCATGGTCGTTATTGTGGGTGGCCGAAGCATCCAGCGGGATGCAGATATCCAATGACTGGTTTTGCAGGGTGCCTGCCGAGGTTTCACAAAAACAGTTAAACGGGTCGCCGTCTGGAGGAGGGGCGCTCAGGGTTGAACCCAGGAGGAAGATTACACCTTGAAAATTACATAATGTAGTCAGCGTGTTGGTTACCGGATTGTACCGATACAACTTGTTGTGGTCTGTTATGTACATCAGGTTATCAATAGCACAAAGACCGAATGGGTTTACACCAGGAAATGGTTGTATCTGAACGGATTGCATAGGATCATTCACATCAATCTGCCAAATGGTCTTGGTAGCCCCAGACGTCACTCCATACATGATGCCACCTATGAAATATAACTCATCAATGCCAACTGGGAAGTTGCCCAAAAAATTAATTTGTTGCGTGATCGGGTCGTATGTAAACAAGGCTGGTTGACCATTCAGTTGGCCACTGATGTACACCACACCGTTTGGAGCAAGTACAATACCGAAGAACTCTGATTCTACAGGCCCGAATACGGTCGTCATATTGAAATTTGGAGGCGTAAAGATGTTGATCGCTCCACGCAATGGGTTCGTTGCCCTGCTGATAGTGGCATAACTCCCATCCGGATATACGACAAGGTCGGCTGTTGGGCCGCAGGTAGCCGGCCCAATCACACAGATTTCACAGGTCTGCGTATTCACGGCAAACATCTGGCATCCACCTTGTGGTGTGATAATTCCGGTACCGTAAACGACCTGAGCGTGTAATTCGGCGGAGCAAATGGTCACCCAAAGCAGTGTAACACTGTATTTAAAAAAATTAGTCATAACGTAGCATTTATGAAAGACCTTGACCTTATGTCACTCAGTTGTTGCACGAGCAAAAAGCATCCGTAAGCGCCGTTGCCTGCACCAAAAAAGCGCCGGGCGGCGTGCCCGCTGGCGGGCAGACTTGAAAACTGCCTGTAAGGTTGGAAAACATTTCGGTCAACACTCCCGCAGGAGTGCTTATGGTCAAGGTAAAAGGCGGTACGCCAGTAAAGGTCACGTTGACCGTTTGACAATTGCCCTCGCATACATCAGGTGTTGACACCGAAAAAACAACTGAGGGTTGAGCATACCAAGTCACTTCAACTCCGCCGGAAACATCAAGGCAGGTATCGGCCAGATCAACGTTGCCGTTGAGGTCGTTGCCGGCGATGGCTGCTATGTAGTACGTCACGCCGGGCTGGAGCGGAGCGGCAAAACTGAAGTCGGGAGTGGCAGAAGTGGCAATAATACTGCCGATTGGATCAGCCGGATCGCTGTACAGAATGAATTGCAAGAGGTCATCGGCATCCAGGTCTTCGTCGTTGTTATGCGTAGCCATAGCGTTTTGTGGGATGCAAATAACCAACGGAACATTTTGCAAGGTGCCCGCCGATGTTTCACAAAAACAATTATACGGGTCGCCACCTGGAGGAGGGCCACTCAAGCCATGTCCAAAGGAGCCTATCAGGCCATTGAAGTTGCAAATCTCGGTCAAGGTATTTGTGGCGACGTTGTATTGATACAACTTGTTTTGCAAGGCCATATACGCCAGACTGCCGGCAGCACAGAAGCCTTGTGGAAACCCACCTACCGGCAAGACGTGTATCGGAGCCGATTGCATGGGGTCGTTCAGGTTGATGTGCCATACTCGATTTTGGGGGGTTTCAAGGGATACCCCATACAGCTCATTGCCGATGAAAAAAATCTCTTGCATCATGACGGGCAAATTGCCCACTACAGCAAGTTGCTGCGTAACCGGGTCGTACGAATACAGGATGGGCTGGTTATTTATATGACCATTGATGTACACCAACCCATTTGGTCCCGTTACTGCACCCGAAAACCAACTCCCGACAGGCCCGTCCACGACTGTTACCGTGTAATTGGGCGGTGTATATATCCGGATTGCCCCTCTCGACGGATTGATCTCAAAACCAAAGGTGGCAAAACTGCCGTCTTGAAATACAACTACGTCCATTACCCAGTTGGGATCAAACTGAGCTATCGCGCAGTATTCGCAGGTCTGGGCATTCACAGCGAACAATTGCCAGCCACCTTGTGCGGTGAAACCGAGCGCATAGACGATCTGTGCCTGCAAGCCAGAGGAGCAATACAGGGCCAAAAGCAGGGTGCAGGTATATTTGAAAAAACCGGTCATGCCTTTTGATTTGACGTGCAGCCTCATGCCGGACTGTGACGAGCCGGAATTGGAATGGCTGAAAATTTGCAAATCAAAGGTATTGAAAAATATCCCCTACCCCGCCTTGATATACGCCCACTTTTTCCGCTGTTTTTTTACAATTTCCAAAATACCGGCAGGCACTGTACGCACTTCGGGCATCAGTTCGGTGCGGTTGATTTTGCGCTCGCGCAGGGTGTTTTCGCAGCCTACAAAATCCACACCACGAGCCTTCAGATCGCGGATGCCGGCAGCCTGCTGGGTCTTTTCGGTCACCAAAAAGTAGATACCCATGTTGTGGCACACCACTTCGAGTTGGGCTTTGGGCGCTGCCGCCAGCAGGTTATTTAGTTGTTTGATGAGGGCTTTGTGCGCCATGGTGTCTGCCGTGGTCAGGTGGTACACGACCTTGTAGGGGGTGTTGTCTACTGGTTCCGTCTGGGCTGAAAGTGCGGATGTAGCGAGTGTAAAAGCCAAAATGGCAAGTGCGTATTTCATATCGAATTAATTTAAGAATGTGGTACAAATCATTTGAGAGCAAATTCTGCGTGACGTCTGCGCCTTGAGTCTGTGTAACGTCTGCGCGAATTGTATCGCATTCAGCATCGTGTTTTGAGAATATCACACAGACGTTACACAGACTCAAGGCGCAGACGTCACGCAGAATTTGTCAATTAAAAAAATTTCCGCATCCTTATCCTTACCTGTACAACATAAGGACTCGGACGACCACGAAGGGTCGCCCCTACCGAAACGCATACTCCACGCCCGTCACCTGCGTGAGCAGGGTTTGCGGCGCATCGAGTACTTTGGCATAGCCGCGCGGCCTGGGGGTCACGGGCGAATTGGCGGCCAGATAGTCGCGCATCGTTTGGTGCAGGGTAAATTCCGTATTGACGGTGTTTTTGACATTCGGAATGCGGCACAGCATGGTCTCCGGGTCACCGTCGCGCTCGCAGGCAGCAATGGTGTAACTGCGTGCAGGATCAAGCGGCTGATTGCCCACCATCACTTTTTGCACGCGTTTCCCCGCCTCTCCGAAGGCATTGAACTCCACCTCCATGCCTTTGAATTTGACCACCCACCCGCCGAAGCGTTTGGATGCATCCTTCGCGAACACATTGTTCAGTTCTTTTTCTAACCAGTCCAGAATTTGTTGGCCGGTCACGGTTCCTGTCCGTATGCGCGAATCCACCGGTAGCATATCGTAGATAAAACCCTCCGTGATGGGCGCCAGCCCGTCGGCTCCTGTGTTGCGCGGCGGACAAAACCGGAACCCGTTGGACAACACAATGTCGGTATTTACCCGCCAGTCCAGCGCATCAAGGATTAGTGTGTCAATCGTGTTTTCCACCACAAAATACCGGTACAGCGGTACCGTGCTATACCCGTGCACCTTGTTGATACTCGCCACAAAGGGCGCTTCGAGGGTATCAATCAGTTGTTGAACCGATTTTTGGGGTTTGTATTTTTTTGCATCCACTTCCATCAGTTCATAGCGCTCGCCCACGATTTTACCGTCTTTGATTTCCAGATCAAGCCGCCCGACAAAAGACCCGAAGGCGCCGGGTTCCACCACTTTGGCAAATTTGCACACGATTGGTTCGCGCACGCGCTCGTGGGTATCGCCGCCGAAAATGTAGTCCACGCCCTCGCATACCGGCAGATTCGCCAAATGAATCTGCTGCGACAAGCCGAGGTGCGCCAGCACGATCACGAAATCGCATTGCTCCTGTTCGCGCAACACCTGCACCCAGGGCGCGAGGCTTTCTTCGGGTTTGGTGTAAATGATGCCTTTCGAATAGTTTGGCGACTGCCGCAGCGGCACAAGGTGGTCCGTCAGGCCGACAAAACCGATTTTCACACCCAGGCGCGACCAGGTGGCGTAGGGCGGGAACACCAGTTCGCCGCGTTTGCCATCGCCGAGATCATGGTACATATTGGCGCACACCTTGGGCGCATCCAGCCCGCCGAGCAGTTTTTGCATGGCTTGTTTGTAGTAGATCACCTCCCAGTTGCCGGGCAGGTACAGGTCGTAGCCAAGCGCATTGAGAATGGGGACAAAGGCTTTGCCGGTAGTTTTCACCGACAGTTCGCTGCCCTGAAACATGTCGCCCGTATCCACGATGAACGTATCGGGATTCGACTTGCGCACCTTGTCGAACAAGGTAGCCAACTGCGCGTAGCCGGCTGTCTTTCGGAAAACCATGCCGTTGTTTTCCCAAAACAACTCGTCGTGCGGGTGAATCTGGCAATGCACATCGGTGGTTTGCAGCAGGGTGATGGTGCCCGACCGGGGCGGGGGGGGCGCATCTGCGGCATGTTCTTCCCCGGCAAGGGGTATTTCAGCCGGTTTTGTCAGCGCAGCCGCCGTGGACAAAGGCGCCAGCGTGGCACCGAGCCCAAGCAGTGAGCCTGTTTTGAGAAAATCGCGGCGAGAAGCGCCTTTTTTCGTTTCTGTTTTTTTCATCGTGTTGCTTTTTTCGCTGCAAGGATCGGCTGAAATGGGCCGTATTTGTGCTGAGTTTCAGGAAAAGTATCGGAATATGGTCCGAACGGGTGGTCGAACGGTTTGCCGGCGACCTTGGGAAAGTCAGTGTCCAGAAAGCGGTGTTTGGGCCGCGGTTGGGAATTGACAAACGCCGCCACGTCCCAGGCTTCCTCATCGGTCAGTTGCGGGTTGTCCCAGGTAGCGCCCAGTGGCATGTTTGCTTTCACATAGCCCGCAAAACGGGAGAGGCGGTACAGTCCTGCCGACTCGGCATAACTTCGTTCGCCCCAAAGCGGTGGGTAGTCGCGGGTACTTTCAGGCATAGGCAGGCCCTGGCCATCGGGTCCGTGGCAACTTTGGCATTTGGCCACATACACCGCCTGGCCACGTACGGGATCGGCAGGTCGGTCGAGGTATTCCGGCGCCCACAAGCCGGAGCCTTTGGGCTTCACCTTTGCCGGCACACTTTGGCCCAGCCAGGCGATGTAGGCTTTGATCGCCAACATTTCGCGCCCGGTGGTGTCGAGCGGCTGTCCGTTGAGGCTGCGTTCGAAACAGTCGTTGACACGTTTGGCGATGGTTTCTTCGGAGCCGCTACGCTCTCGGAACTGCGGATACATGCTTTGCACGGCAGCGTAGTTGTTGCCCCAGGGCTTGCTGCCCGCATCGAGGTGGCAGCTCTGGCAGTTCAGGCCGTTGATGCTCGCCGGTCGAACGAGCCCCAGGGGACCGAAATAGTCTTGCGTATGCACCACCAGGTCGCGTCCGTAGCGAATGCGTTCCGCGTCGTCGGCCCAGTCCATACCCTCGAGATCGGGAGCCTGCCAGAGGCTGTTGGGGTCATATTCGGGTTTAAACTGGGCCAGCATACGTTTCCGTTGTGCTTCGGACTGGTTTTGAGTTTGCAAAAACAACACCGCCGAAGCAGCCACGAGCAGCAACGCGGCAATTCTGAAAATGCCGGAGAAAACGCCGAGCGTATGCACCCGGCTCAGCCAACCCGATTCCAGACCGACAACTCCGAACCAGCGACGGGCCTGAGCAAGAGATGAACCGGATTGCCACAGCAAAAAGGCGAGCAACAATAATGCAATGGGGAAGAAATAAGCCATACGGAACAGTCGAGCAAAATTTTGACTGCAAAGTAGCAGCGAATAACAGGATATGGTTTGTGACTTTTGTCACAAGGCGAAAAAATCACCACATCGTTTCCTGCCTCACTTCTCCTCCCGCTCCAGTTTGAAGTTCACCCCAACATAAAACTCCCGCCCGCGCGTCGACCCCCAGGCAAACGACGGATCAAACCCGCGTGCAAAGGGTTGCTCCCAACCGAGGATGGGCTTCAATTGCCGAAAATCCAGCGCGTTCTCGCAACCGGCAAACACCTCGAATCGCCGGAAAGCCCGGCGCACCTGCAAGCCCAGCACCGTGTAGGGATCCGACTCGTCGGGGCGGCGCAGGTGCTCCGGATTGCTGCGGGTATCGGGCAGGCGCTGTTTGCCGTACCAGTGTACGTTGGCATCGAACTGCCAGCGCTCTCCCGATGTGCGGAAGGTAGCCACCCCCAGTATCCGGTGCCGCGGATTGAAAGGCAGCAGCACGGTTTCCGTACCCTCTGCCCGGTACACATCGAGGAAATTGTAGGCCGCCCGCAGTTCGAGTCGGCGGTTCCAGGCAGCACTGAGTTCCACTTGCACGCCGTTGCTGATTGATTTTCCCGTGAAATTGGCGATGATCGCCCGGTTCGGGTCGGTGTCGTAGTCTGGGAAAAACTGGTTCTGGAAGCGCGTGTGGTACAGATCAAGGGTAGCCGTAAGGCGTACCTGCCCGATAGAAAACCGGCGGGTTGCGTTGATACCGGCATTCCAGGCGCTTTCGGGGCGCAGGGCTTCGGCGAACACGATGTCGCGACTGCCCACCAGCAATGGGATATTTTCGGGAAACAAATTTACCGTGCGCCAGCCCGTACCAAAACTTGCCCGGAGGTCGAAATCGGGCGTGGGATTGAAGCGCAACATGGTGCGCGGCGTCAGCCGCCAGCCGAAAGCGTTGTGTTTGTCGGCCCGCAGGCCTACGATCCAGGTCCAACGGTCGTCGGCAAAGTGAAACACGTTTTCGGCAAACAGGCCGGGTATGTTTTCTTCGCGGAGGTAATTGCCCGCAAACGTGCGCTCCAGCGTGTCGGCGGCTGAAAAGGCAATGTTTTCGTTCAGGCGAAAATGGCGAAAACTAAGGCCGGCTTTCAGGTCGTGGGTTTTGTTTTTGCCCCAAAAGAGTTCGTACTGGAGGTTGGCGTAGGCCTGTCGCTGATCGGCGTCGTAGCGGGTGAGGCCGAACCACGACTGCTGATCCTGCGCAACAAATGCGGCCAACAGCGAGATTTTGTTGTTGGCATCAAACCGGAAGCCGGTTTTGGTCATCAGTTCGGGCTGCCGGAAGCGCACGGTTTGGCCGTAGGCCGAGGTAGTGCCCGCATCGGTGTCGGGGTTAAAGTTCGTTTGGCCGCCGATGCGCTGCTCGTCCACGTAGCGGGCGCTGATAAAAGCACTCCAGCCGTCTTCGTTTTCCTTGCGAAAACGCCACTTGTTGTACAGGGAGTAGCGCGTCAGCCGGGGCAGGTCGAGAAAGGTATCACCGTCGCGGTCCCAGGCGCCGCCGGGCAGCGAGGCGTGCAGGGCGAGGTAGTTGTTCCAGCGCGTTTTTTTCGTGGCGATACCGGCGTTGAGGTGTTGCTCCCCAAAACTATTGACCAGTACATCGGCGGTCAATGGCTCGGCAATGCCGCCCTCGCGGGGGAACACGGTGATCTGGCCCACCATGCTTTCGTAACCCTGCAACACGCTATTGGCCCCTTTGGTCACCCAGATATTTTCGAGCATACTGCCGGGAATGGTGCCGGTCCCGTAGGTGTAGGTCAGGCCCTGGATGGTGGGCAGTCCGTCCACCAGCACCTGGTTATACACCCCGCTGAGGCCGAGTATGCGCAGTTCTTTGGCATTGGTCAGGATGTTGGTGGTGGTGGGTTGCACGGTGCTTTGCGTTTCAAAACAGCCCGCGAGATCGCAACACGCGGCTTTGCGCAGTTCGGCCCGGTTGATGACTTCGGTTTTTACGGGCTGCAACACAGAAACGTACGCCCCGGTGGCTGCGTCGCGCACCGTGACTTCCTGCAGTTCCACGGTCACGGACATTTCCAGCGTCCAGTAACTCGTGAGGTCGTCGAGGGAAAACGTGTCCCGCACCGAACTGAATATCGCGGCCAGCCGCATGGGCATCCGGCTAGTGTCGGGGGGCAGTGGAATGGCGAACTCGCCCTTGTCGTCGGTTCGGGCGCCGATGCTGGTGCCTGTCCATGCGACGACTGCGCCGGGCAAAGGCGTGCCTTTGGAGTCGGTCAGTTGTCCGAAAAGATATTGGGCATTTACTTCCTGAAATAGCAGGGCGAAGAGCAACGAAAGCGGGAGCAGGATTTTTTTCTTCATATAAAGGCAAAAGTAGGCGGCGATTCCCCTTTCGCAAGTCATACACTTTTGAAAAGTTCTGCGAGTCGTCTGTCTGTGCCTTGAGTCTGTGCATCGTCTGTGAGAAATACTCTACGGTGCGCCGAGCGCGACAAATTTCTCACAGACGATGCACAGACTCAAGGCACAGACATCACACAGAATTTGTCAATTTAATGAGTCCGCCTACTAAATTCTTAAAAATGGTAATCAAAAATCAGGTTCACCAGCGTCATGTCCACCTTGTTGAACTCCAGCCCCGGCTTGCCGTAGGTCTCACCTACCCCGAATTTGTGTACCACCAAAAACATACCCTCCAAGCCCTCAAGCATCCTGTGAAACCGGTACCGCACCATCACATTAGCCTGCACGTACGAGGGCAGCGCGTATTTGTTCAGGCGGGCATCAAGAGCGTCGGGCAGGTCGTAGTAACCGGCGCCCACGGCAAAACGCCAGTTTCCCTGGGTGGCTTCCGCGTTCAGGCTGAACGCATGCACGTCGCCAAGTCCCTCGTTTCGTTCGCGCGGCAGGAAGGTGTAAAACGGGTCACGACCCCATTCGCGGGGCATCAGGTAGCGGCCAGAAGTGGTAATTCGTGTGTAGTTCACGTTGATATTACGTGTTTCCGTGCGGGCGCCGAGGCGGAAGCCGAACATTTCCGTGCGCCCGTTTTTTTCAAAATAGGTTTTGGACGGATCCGCGTTTCCGCCGTCGGCAAGGGCGTCCTGCCGCATGGCCTGCACCCCCGAATAGGCGGTTATACCGAGCGGGAGTTTGTATTCGGCACTCAGTTCGGCCCATACCGTGTTGAAAATATTTTCGGTGAAATAATTCCACACCTGCCCGCGCAGGTACTTGCCCAGTCGCCCTTCCACGGCGCCGATGAACACGCCCTGGGTGGCGATATTGCCTTTGTAATCCGACTTGGTACCGTCCGGATTGAGGCCCGAAGGGTACACGCCGATGGATTCGGCAGTGGAGTACCAGCGCACGGTGGAGCGTGGCGAAAAGCCGTTGAGCCAGCCTGCCTGCACGCGCCATTTTTCTTTTGGCCCGACTTCGAGCCAGAGGCCCTGGGCAAAAGTCGGACTCATGCGACCGTCCTGCGGATTAATCAGGGGCGTTTTGGGCAAAAATCGCCCGTACAAAATGCTGAATGTTTCGCCTTTTCGCCAGCGGAGAAACAGTTCCTCGGTACGGTCGAGGTTGTCGGCGCTGCGGGGGTTGTCAATGTCAAACAGGCCGATTTCGTAGCGATTGGGAGAGCCCGTCATGCTGTCGCGCACGGAAAAATCCGACGAGGCCAGGTTGAAAATCATAAACCCGGAAAAACCCGCATCGAAGCCCAAAAACGTCGGACTCCGGTAACCGAGTCCCGCGCCGGCGGCTATGCCGAAATAGTCGGTCAGGTTGTCGCGGTTGTTGGTGCCCATAGCGTACACCCGCGCGTGGCCGGAAAATTTGCCGTAGCGAAGCAGGTTTTTGTCGGGGGAAGTGGAGTCGGCGGAAGCGGGCGCCGCTTGCTGGGCGAATATGCTTCCGGCAATCAGTTGTGCGATCACCGCAAACTGAACGATACGCAGCCGGACTTGAGTCATCTTTTTCATAACCAGGAGAATCAGGCCGCAAAGTTCACCCCTATGCGACCTGCTTTCCGGTGACATAAGTCACAGACCATCATGCTATTTTATTCCTGCTTGTCAACGCCACACGGAACTCTGTTCAGGTAGGAAAATCGTAAAAAAACCTACGATTATGGGTAAAAAAGCCATTATATGAACGCCCGGAACGGAGTTCCGGAACACATGCCAAGCCATCATGCTTTTTCAAAACTCAGCCCGGCATTCAGCACCCCGAGCGCGCGGTCGCGGGTGCGGGTGTCGGTGCTGGTTTCGGCGATGGTTTGGCAAAACAGGCGCTCGTCGAGGTTCCGCAGCGCTTCCGGCGTGGTCAGGTTGTGGGTAGTAGCCAGGGTGGTCATAATTTCGCCCACCATGCGGCCCATCGAGCCGGTACCGCGGTTGATGGCGATGGCGATGAGCGCCGTGAGCAGACCTTCGGAACTCAGGATGTCGCGCAGGCGCGGCACGGTGATTTTGACACCGTTGATCGTCAGGTTGAGGCGAAAATTCAGGGCAGGCTGCACATACAGGTCGTTGGCGGCACGCAATTGCTCCAGCACGAGATCAGGGTCAAAGCCCGCGCGGATGAAAGCGCCGTACAGCGGCACCGTTTTTTGGATGTACAGCCAAGCCTCGTCGCCCGAAAGCAGACGCCCTGATTCGTCCAGCACCGTGGTTACGCCGGCTGCCGAATCAATACCTACTTGCTGAAAAACCTGGGCAAATTTGGCCGGCGCATACGTTTTCATGCCCGCCAATACGCGGTTGAGGCTGCCGCCGTGCTCAGCTGCGCCGACAAACTGAACACTGCCGTAGGAAAAAATACCGCCGTCGTAACTGTTGATCGCGTCATATTTGCCTTCGTGGCTGGAAACGTATTCCAGCGCGGCGGCTTGTGTTTTGCTCAATCCCACAGATTCCACTTTTTCTACCGGGACATGGATGGCGGACTGACCGCCATACACGATACCTTGCGGGTATTTGGTGAACGTGGAGTAGGTCACGTTATCGCGCATGCGAGCCACCACGGTGCGTCCATCCAGCAGAGGCACAGACAGTTCGAAGCGTTGGAAACCGACGTCCTGGCGGATAGCAAGTCCGAATTGTCGGCGCGCGCCGAGGTAATCGCCCGGTACGACGACAGGCGGTGTCGGTGTCGGTACGGGGGGCGGTGGAACAGGGGCGGGCGGTACAGGCTTGGGCTGCACCGGCACCTGAAGCACCTGTCCGATACTCAAGGCTGTGGTTTTCAGTTTGTTGAGGGTTTTGATTGCGTCCACTGTGGTACCGAAGCGTTTGGCAATGGCCGAGAGGGTGTCGCCTTTCACCACTTTGTAGGTCATCGTAATGCTCGGAGTTGGAGGTACGGGTACCGGTTTGGGTGGCGCCGGAGTGGGTGCAGGCGCCGGTGTTTTTTTTAACTTCAGTACCTGTCCAATCTTCAGGCTATTGTCTTTCAGGCCGTTCAGCGTTTTTAATTCGGCCACGGTCATGCCAAATTTGGCAGCGATGGCAAACAGGGTATCGCCCTTGGCGACGGTGTAGGTGGACATGATCGGCTGCGGTTGGGCTCAGGCGTTGGATTTGATGGCTACACCTTCGTCGTCAATGAGTTTGCCGTTTCGGATGCGAATGATGCGTGCCGGGAAATTTTGCAGGATGCGGTAGTCGTGCGTGGCGCAGAGCACGGCGGTGTTGTATTCTTTGGCGAGATTGCGCAGGAGCGTGAGCACGTCGTCGCTGGTTTCGGGGTCGAGGTTTCCGGTGGGTTCGTCGGCGATGAGCAGTACCGGGCGGTTGAGCAGGGCGCGGGCAATGACGATGCGCTGCTGTTCGCCACCCGAAAGTTCGTAGGGCATGGCGTGGCGCTTTTCCAGCAGATTCACACCTTGGAGCACTTCCTGCACGCGTTTTTCCATCTCGGCCTTGTCCGTCCAGCCGGTAGCGCGCAGCACGAAAAGCAGATTTTCCTCCACGTTTCGGTCGGTGAGCAGGTTAAAATCCTGAAATACGATGCCGAGTTTGCGGCGCAGCAGGTGTACGTTTTTTCGGTTGACCGAGCGCAGGTCGAAGCCGGCGACCTCGCCGTTTCCATTGGCCAAGGGCAGGGCGGCGTACAGGGTTTTGAGCAGGCTGGTTTTGCCGCTGCCGGTTTTGCCGATCAGGTAGGTGAACTCGCCCGGCCCGATGGTCAGGCTGATGTTTTCGAGCACGACGCGGGCGTCCTGCTGGCAGATGTCGGTGTTGCTGAGTCGGATGATGGGTTGCATGGGAGGGGGACTTCAATAATTTTCAAAATCCTTTGGGTTACGTTTTGCATGAATTACCGCCAAAATGAGCAACTCTGATGCGGCCGTGCTGTAGATGAGAATGTGTTTGCGCTTGAACAAAGCACAACGATACTGCTTTTCTTGCAACTTGATATTTCGGCAATAGGAATGATGTTCGGATTTGTACGCCAGTGATTCACCAAACTCGAGCAATTCTTCTATGTAACCGTCAGCAAAGTACTCTGAATTAGTTTCCGTCAAATAATCGAACAATTCCGATACCATCAGTAGCGCATTGGCAGACCAAGTCACCTTTTTCGGAGTCTCCATGCTTTCAAAAACGTTTTAGCCTCCTCGGTAGAAAACGTGAAACCCTCGTGGCCCTGTTGTTGAGAATCCGCAAGCAATTCCATTAATTTTTCAATGGCCAAAGGTTTTCCCGGGGTCACCAAATTCTCCCTGGAATTGAAGGATTTGATCACACCTACGCTTTGTAAAGAGCGAAGAATTTGTACAACGGCATCCTTGTTTGCCTCCGGAAGTTGTATTTGAAAAGTGACCATGTCAACGAAGTTTGATGAACAAAGGTAAACACAAATCACATCCGCTCCGGCATTTCAATACCCAGCAAGCCCATGCCCGCGGCCAGCACCTTGCCCACTGCCCGGCTCAGTTCGAGACGGAACGCACGGGTCGCCGGCGCATCGGCATTGAACACCGACAGGTCGTGCCAGAAGCGGTGGTAACTCTTGGCCAGGTTGTAGCAGTAGTTGGCGATGTGCGAGGGATCGTACTCGTTGGCGGCCGTCAGCACCACACCGGGGTATTCGTGCAGTGCCTTGAGCAGTTCCTTTTCCTGCGGCTGAAAATCGGTGTACCGGGCCGCCGGCGACAGGTCCACGTTTTCCTTTTTCACCCGCTGCATCAGGCCGTTGATGCGCACCCAGGAATACTGGATGTACGGCCCGGTCTGCCCCTGCAAGTCCACGGACTCTTCCGGGTTGAAGATCATGCGCCGCTTCGGATTCACTTTTATCATAAAAAACTTGAGCGCCCCGAGGCCGATTTTCCGCAGGTTCTCTTCGGCGTCCGGGCCTTCCGTACCGCCGCGCTCGGCGGCTTGTTCGCGGGCAATTCGGATCACCTCCTCGATGAGGTCGTCGGCGTCCACCACGGTGCCTTCGCGGGTTTTCATACGTCCGGTGGGCAGTTCGACAAGGCCGTACGACAGGTGGTGCAAGCCTGCGGCGTAGGGTTCGTCCAGGCGGCGTAGCACCTCGAACAGTACGTCGAAATGGTAGTTTTGCTCGTCGGCCACCACGTACACCACGCTTTTGCAGCCGAAATCATGGTAGCGCATCCGGGCCGTGCCGAGGTCCTGGGTGATGTACACCGAAGTGCCGTCGGCGCGCAGCACCACCTTCTGGTCGTAGCCGGCATCGGTAAGGTTCACCCACACAGAGCCGTCGTCTTTGCGGAAAAACACGCCTTTTTTCAGGCCGTCGTCCACGATGTCCTTGCCGAGCAGGTAGGTGTCGCTCTCGTAGTACAGTTTGTCAAAGTCCACGCCCAGTTTGGCGTAGGTGGCATCGAAGCCCTGGTACACCCAACCGTTCATTTGCCGCCAGAGGGCCACGGTGTCCGGGTCGTGGGCTTCCCACCGCAGCAGCATCTCGCGCACCTCAGCGCCGAGGCTGGAGTGGGTGTTGAACCACTTGTTTTTGTAGTCTTTGAAAAATTCCTTCTCCGATTGCTCAGGTTTCAGGTTCGCGGCGAGCACAGCGCGGGCCTCGTCCGTTTGCTGCCAGGCCTCGTACTCTTCCTTAGTTTTTTGTTCGAAGAGCACGTAATAATCGCCTACGAAATGGTCGCCCTTGATGCCGGTAGACTCGGGCGTTTTGCCTTCGCCGAATTTCTGCCAGGAGAGCATGCTTTTGCAAATCGCCACGCCGCGGTCGTTCACGATCTGTGCCTTCACCACATCGTGGCCGGCAGCATCGAGGATTTGGCTGCACGACCAGCCCAGCAGGCAGTTGCGCACGTGGCCGAGGTGCAGGGGTTTATTGGTATTGGGCGAGGAATATTCCACCATCACTTTTTCACCTGTGCGGGGCCGGCGACCAAAGCCGGGATCAGACAGGGCATTTTGCAAAAACCGCTGCCAGTAGTCCGTGCTGAGTTCCAGGTTTAAAAAACCTTTGATCACGTTGAACGACTGTACTTCCGGTACGTTTTTCTCCAGGAAATCGCCGATTTCAGCGCCCACGACGTCGGGGGCTTTTTTGGCCAATTTCACAAACGGAAATACCACGGCGGTGTAATCGCCCGTAAATTCCGACACAGTTGGTGCGATTTGCACCTTGTCGGCAGCAATCGGTTCGCCGTACAAGGTTTCGATGGCTTGGGAAACGGCTTGCTGGAGCCTTTCGATAATGGTCATTGTCATAAATTTGAGCGCGCAAAGGTA
>JAEUUV010000285.1 GCA_016787285.1 Saprospiraceae bacterium
CATGCTCGCATTCCGCAACCGGCAAATCAACCTGCTCGTAGCCACCGACGTGCTCAGCCGCGGCATTGACATTGACGGCATTGACCTGGTGGTGAACTACGATGTGCCGCAAGACGCCGAGGACTATGTGCACCGCGTGGGCCGTACCGCCCGCGCGGCCCGTGAAGGCGCCGCCCTTACCCTCATCGGCCTCGCCGACCAACGCCGCTTCCAACGCATCGAAGAACTCATCGGCAGCGAGGTGGAAAAACTGCCCGTGCCGGAAAGTATCGGAAAAACGCCCGAGTACGCGCCCAAACAACACCGCGAGGCTCCTCGCGGACGCGGGAATGCCGGCGGGCGCGGCGGAAAACGGCACAGTAGCGGGGGAAAACAGGGTTCCGGCCACGAAAAGAGCGCCACTGCCGGAAGCAGTGAACAGAAACCGGGCGGCAACCGAAAAAAGCGGCGGCGCCCGGGGAAACGCGGCGGCGGCGACCAACAGCCGGCTGCAAGCGGACAGTAATTCGCCTAGCCGGCAACGACAAACTTACCTCGGCAGCACCCGGAATTCCGTGCGACGGTTTTGAGCGTGTTGTGCATCGGTGCAATTGACGCCGTTGCCGCAGTGGTTGACCAGTTGCGTTTCGCCGTAGCCGTGATACTCTAATCGCGAGCGCTTGATGCCCCTCGACACGAGGTAGTCCACCACACCCTTGGCCCGGCGCTTGGACAGGTCCAGGTTGAAATCGTCGGAGGAGCGGGAGTCCGTGTGCGAATTGATTTCGACCCGAATTTCCGTGCGCTTCAGCATCAGTTTCAGCACTTTTTCGTCAATCACGGCTTTCGCTTTAGCCGATAGCACATCGCTGTTGAGTGCGTAGTAGATGGGCAGCAGGTTGAAATCCAGCAAGGAGCATTCGATTTTTCGCCATTCGTACCCGTCCGAGTTGTTGTTGCTTCGGTCTTGTACGAGGAAAACCTCCTCGCGCACCACCGGTTCCACGCGGATGGAATCCACCCGGGTATCCTGCGCCAGCACGCGTTTCTGGATGGTGGCGTATTCTGCCGGAATTTCGATCTCGCGCACGGTAGCCGGAGTCTGCACGACCTGGCGTTTGACCACCCGGTAGCGTCCGTTGTCGGGCCGTTGCTGCATGTAAGTGGGCTGTTTTACGATTTTTTTCACCGGAATCTGCTTGGTGACCGGCGGGTACACCACGTAGCAGATCACGTCGCAGTCGCCCGGTACCGGCGAATTGCAGCCGTCAATAGCCGGACGCGTTTCGAACCTGGAGTAGCCGGGCTCGATGACGAAGGTTTCAAACGTGTCAATGGTGACCACCTGATTGAGCGTGTAGGTGCTGTATGGTTCTTCCACGAGCAGGGTGTCGTACACGTCGCGGTACACCGCCGGCACATACTCCAGCCGCTTCGAGGCTTCCTTGACCATGATCCGCTCTTCCACGGTTTTGTACACCGCGGGCACCACTTTGTACTGCATGTAGGCGGGGGTAGTGACCACACTCTCTACTTCCTTGACTTCCTCAATCGGGCACTTGATGTAGCAGGCACCGGGTTCGGGGTTGGGTGGGTAGTTTTGGGCAGAAAGGGGGGCGTTGAATAAAAAAACACAAACAACAAAGACGTAGGAAAACCGCATTACGAATATTTTGAAAGATTAAACTGCTTGTTTCGATGGATGTAAGTTGATTAAAACCTGAGCCGGCCACAGCCGGGCGTCTGAAATGAGCGCGTAAAACTAAAGACACCTGCCAAACAAGGCGGGATGTTTTCTGCAAAATTTAGGCAAAAATCTTTTTGCGGGAATTTTGGAGGCGGGCGGAACGGCA
>JAEUUV010000308.1 GCA_016787285.1 Saprospiraceae bacterium
ACCGCCACTTCCTCCGAGATCGGTTGCCAGGGAGCTGCTGATATTTCGGTTTTTCAGGACATATCCATGCCCGATCTGCAAATCATCCGCCCCCGCGATACCGTCTGCGCCGGCGAAAGTGTACTGCTAACGGCTTTTTCGCAGGAGACTGTAACATATCTGTGGCAAACGAACGCCACAACCAGTTCCATTACCGCCACGCCGGTCCAAACCGGACCGAATCCATACTCGGTCACCATAACCGCAAACGACAACGGGTGCACCTCAGTTGCTACGGTTCAGATCGAACGTCAGAACCCGCCACAAGTGTCATGCCTGGAGAGCGATTTGACCGTGCCGAATGGCAGCCAGATTACGCTGGATTGCCCCCATACCGGCACGCAATTGATTTGGCTGGCGGTGACCACCAACGTGCGCAACATTCCACCCTCCGGGGAAGGCCCAATTCAAAACAGAACCATGAACCTGACCTCGGCTCTGGCGCCGGGCGAAGTACATTTTGCCTTTTATGCCAAAAACGCCGGCTGCACGAGCGACCGTACCGATGTTACGGTGACGGTGCTGCCGGAAAGTCCCGACGGTATTTTTGTCCCGGAACTTGTCACGCCCAATGGAGACGGACTGAACGATACCTGGGAAATCTCCTGGCCCTCCACCCTGACCAATCCCGATGCCTACCAAATTTCCCTGTTCGACCGGCATGGGGCTGTGGTGTACGAGGGTGCTCTTGCCGTGCCCGTCCGCGCCGAAACCTACCCCGACGGAACCTACTACTACGTGATTTCAAAACCCGACGGCAACCGGATTCGCGGCGCCGTCACCATTCTACGCCGGAATTAACCATGCAAACAGCCCGATACACACTGATTCTCCTGTTCTTTTTTGGGGCGATTTCCTTCATCGGCGCACAACAAACGCCGTTTTTGAACCAGTATGTCTGGAACCCGCGCTTGTTCAATCCGGCTGCTCAGGGCTTTTCGGGCAACGGACAAGTTACCGCCGCATACCGCATGCAGTTTCAGGAACTGGAAGCCTCCAACCGGCCCACTACATACCTGCTGCACGCCGATTTGTCGGTATTTCTGCCCAAACGAATCGGCGCAGGGCTTCAGGTAATACGCGACCAGACGCATATTCTCAACCATATCCAGTTCAGCGGATTCTTTGGCTACCACCTGATTCAGGAGTCGAACTTGCGCCTTTCCCTTGGCGCAGCAGCCGGCATTCGCACGCAGAATTTTGATTTTACCGGCCGTCGGCCGGCCGATGCGGTTGACCTGGCCGTTTTCAGTAACGAGATGAGCAATGCCCGCTTCGACGGCGGCCCCGGTCTGGCATTTGAATACCGTACCGGCAACGGTTCGGTGATCGCCTTCGATGCTGCCGCAACACAACTGTTCAGCAGCAGTATTCCAGTGGCACAAACCGGCGGAAATGAAGTCGCCGTTTACCGCACGGTGCCGCATATCCTCGCCAATGCGCGATACCGGTATCAGGGGGCAAGTTTTGCCCTGGAGCCTGCGGTCACGGTCCGGGCTTTGACCGGCGAACAAACCCGCAACACAGGCCTGTTCGACCTGAACCTGAACGTGCATTTTTTGAAAAACGACCTGCTCACCGCCGGTGTCGGATACCGCACGGATCAGGGCGGCATTCACTTCCAACTGGGCGTGCAACCAACTCCCGCGCTCCGACTTTTTGCTGCCGCCGAACTTCACAATCAACTCGGTACCGGATACGAACTCGGCGCCGGTTATTCCTTTGGGCGGCCGGTTCGGACTCCCAAACCCAACCTGGCGACTAGCACGCCACAACCTTCGAAAAACCTGCTGAGCAACGAATACGCCGAAATTCAGGCACTTGCCAAAAGCGCAGAGGAAGGGCTGGATAATGCCCGTAGAAGCCAGGAATCGGCAGAAAAAAGCATCTCGGCAGGTATGACCGTCCGCAACGACGCACAGAAAACAATCGCGTCCGACTCTTGTGCCCAGCAACTGACGGAAGCGGAAAATGCGCTCCGGACGGCCCGGCAAAGCGCCAACGCGCTTCAGGTCAAACGGCTTCAGGCGGAACAGGCCGTGCGTACCGCTACCGCCAACGGTGCGCAAGTGTCGGAGGAGACACAGGCGACTTTGCAGAACATCATCGAACGCAGCGCGGAAGTCGCGGGCCGGCAAGAGGCGCTGGAAGCCAACCAAAAGAACTTGCAGGAACGCTGCTCGGCCTTGCGTCCGAAACGCAACGAGGTGGCCTGCATCCGCAACGGCGACACCAATTGCGTGCGCGAATCCTTTGCCGCCGGCCTGAGTCAGGTAAGCGGGCTACCCGCCAACCTTTCGCCCCTGCGCTGCTTTGTGTTTCCGGGGGCTGCCACCGTCACGTACCATTATCCCGACGATGCGGAAGTGTACGCGTTAGCGCCCGACAAAGCCGCTCTTGCCAACCACATTGCCGAGCGTGTGCGCACCCTGGAGCAACAAGGTGCTCGCCTCGAAAACATTACGCTCGTGACCGAATTGCAGGAAGACAAAAGCACGCTTGCCTATCAACCCGGCTTACAGTATTCCGGCGATTTCGGCAATACGCCGATTCAGTACACCCTCGTAGACAACGACGACGCGGCGTCGAGCACCCAGACGCTCGCAATTCAATCTGGCGCACGCATCTCGCTCGAAGCCCTTGGCGTACTCAAATTGGAAGCCTTTCGGGCGTTTCTGGTGCAGAGCGGCATCCCGGCCAACCGGATTTTGTTGCAGGTGCGCTATAACCACAACACCAATATTTACCGGGAAGAAAGCAAGATTGTGCTCAAACTGCGCGGATGAATGCCGAACATTCTTCCAGTGTTCCTGTTTAACCTGCCCTGTCAGGCAACCTGGTTGCTCCTGACCACACCAAGGCACTTGAACACAAAACACGCTGGAGTCCGCGCACGACTGACATGAAACAATCTATCCTGTCCCCTCTTATCCTGTTAATCGCTTTCGGCGCTACCGCGCAAACAACCATCAGTGGCCGACTCACAGACGCCAAAACCGGTGAAAATCTCATCGCTGCCACGGTCGAAGCGGTAGGTTTGCAAAAAGGCAATGTCAGCAATGAGTACGGTTTTTATTCATTTTCCCTGCCGTCCGGCGACGATTCCATTACGCTGCGTTTCAGTTACCTCGGGTACGAAAGTTCGCTCCGGCGCATCAAACCCGCGCCCGGAAAAATATCCCTGAATGTAGCGCTGGTACCGACCAGTTCGGTGATCGAGGAAGTCGTCATCAAAGCCAATGTGCTGGAAGATAAGGTTAAAAGTACCGAAATGTCAGTCGCCACCCTCAGCATGCGCGAGGCCAAGGCGTTGCCGGCGCTGTTCGGCGAGGTGGACATTATCAAAATTATCCAACTTAAGCCGGGCGTTACAGGCGGCACCGAAGGTTCCACCGGCATATTTGTGCGCGGCGGCGGCAGAGATCAAAACCTGATCGTGCTCGACGAGGCCGTGGTGTACAACCCCGACCACCTGTTCGGTTTTTTCAGCACCTTCAATTCCGACGCCGTCAAGGACGTCAAACTGTTCAAAGGCGGTTTCCCCAGCCAGTACGGCGGACGGCTTTCGTCGGTCATTGATGTGCGCATGAAAGAGGGAAACAACCAGGAATACGACGTGACGGGGGGTATCGGACTCATTTCCAGCCGGCTTACGGTGGAAGGCCCGATTCAGAAAGACAAGTCGTCTTTCCTCGTGAGCGGGCGCCGCACCTATGCCGACCTGATTACCCGGGCGATCAATAAGGCCAACGAAAATACGCCGGATTACAACCCGATCCCGGACTATTATTTTTACGACCTGAACACCAAGGTCAATTTCACACTTACGGAAAAAGACCGGCTTTACCTGAGCGGCTACTTTGGCCGCGACGTGTTTGCGTTTTCCAACGAGTCGTTCGATTTCCTGTTTGATTGGGGAAATGCGACCGGAACCGCCCGCTGGAACCACATTTTCGGCCCCAAACTTTTTTCCAACACCACCTTTACCTATTCCGACTACCGCTACAACATCAGCAATATTCTGGACGGGTTTTCCTTCCGGCTCGGCTCCAATGTGCGGGACGCAAACTTCAAGGTTGATTTTTACTACCAACCCAACAACCAGCACACCATTCGATTCGGCGGCAACGCCACCTACCACCAGTTCACCGTAGCGCGGCTTCAATTCGGCAGCGACGACGGGCGCGTCAATTTCCAATCGGGTCAGGACTTCACGGGCATGGAATACGGCCTGTATGTCGCAGACGAATGGGCGGCCTCCGATCGCCTGAAATTCAACTTCGGCGCCCGCGGCTCAGCCTGGGCAAACGGGCCGGCATTTTACGCCAACTTCGAGCCGCGCGCCTCCGCGAATTACTCCCTCGCCGAAGACTGGTCGGTCAAAGCCTCGTATGCCCGCATGAACCAGTATGTGCACCTGCTGGCGAGCAGCGGCCTGTCGTTGCCGACCGACATCTGGTACCCCAGCACGGAGGGCGTAAAGCCGGAAACAAGCGACCAGATCGCCATTGGCACATCGTATCTATTTGATAAAAAATGGCTTATCACCTGGGAGGGCTGGTATAAATGGCTGTACAACCAGGTGGATTTCATTGACGGCGCCGAACTCTTCGGCAACAACAACCTCGAAAATGAACTGACGATCGGGCGCGGATATGCGTTCAGCCCGCTGGAACTTGAAATTGAAAAAAAGGAGGGCCGCCTCACCGGCTGGATCGGCTATACGCTGGCCTGGGTGCGCCGTGGCGATTTTCCGGTCATCAACAACGGCGAATATTACGCGCCGCCGTTCGATCCGCGCCACAACCTGAACATTGTGGCCCTGTACGACTTGTCGAAGCGCTGGCAACTTACCGCCACGTTTTCCTACAAATCGGGCAATGCTGCCTGGCTGCCCGTCGGACGTATGTCGTTTCAGGATGTGCCCGGCAGCCGTGTCCGTCCGGTGCTGCCTATTTATGGCGACCGCAATACTTTCCGTTACCCGGCCTACATGCGCCTCGACCTTGGTATTGTGTACCGCTGGAAAACCCGCCGCAGCGAGCAGGACCTGACCCTGAGCATTTACAACGCACTCGACCGCAGGAATACGTTTTTCATTTATCTCGACCCCGATTTTACCGAAACCAATGTGGGCGGCCAGATCATCGAAACGCCGAACAAGATCACGGCCAAGCAGGTTTCGCTCTTCCCGATCCTGCCCTCAATCACCTGGAACTTCAAGTTTTAAATCACACCAAGCATTCACCATGAACTCGCTGAAATATATTGCCTTTTCTCTTGGCCTTACTTTTTTCGCCGCCTGCGACCTGGAGCAGGAAGTAGTGATTGACCTGCCTGAATACAGCAACCAGCCGATCGTGGAATGCTATCTGGAACCGGGCAAACCCTTCCGGCTGACGCTTACCCGTAGTTACAGTTTTTTCGACCCGCTTGGGCTGGACTCCTCGTTTTTTGACAAAACCCTGCTAAATGGCGCCACCGTCACCATTGCCTACAACGGGCAGGTGGATACACTTTACAACAACCCGTCGTTCGACCTGCCGCCCCTCCCCATTCGCCTGTACAATTACACCGGCCTGAACACGGTGCCCGCAACTCCCGGCGTGGAATACACGCTTGGTATCACGCTGCCGGACGGAGGCACCATTGGCGGCAAAACAGTGATGCTGCCCTTGGTGCCGATTGATAGTGTGCTGGTGGAATGGAGCGATACGGACGATACGCTGGCGCGCGTACTGACCTATGTGACCGATGACATGACGCAGGTGAACTACTACCGCCGTATGCTGAACTACAGCACGTTGGACAGTTTTCCGCGGCAGAATTTTTTGGTAACCGACCGGATTTCCACCAGCGAGGTATTCGCTTTCGGCACCGGTTACCAACTCACAGAGGGCGACACCGTGATCAATTCCTTTTTCCACATCACCAAGGACTACTACGATTTTTACGAGAGCGTCCAGCGAGCAGTATCCGGAAACCGAAATCCATTTGCGCAGCCCTCTCCAATTATCGGGAATGTGCAGGGTACCGCCAATCCGCTTGGAATATTCACGTGTCTGGTGTACGACCGGGACACCACGATCATCCAGCGTTGAAAAAAAATTAGCCCGTTTTGGGTAATTGGCCCGTTTTTTGAAAAATGTACGTTGTTACCAAAACTGATACTGTCATGCAACGTACCACTTCTGCTCCAAAACGTTCCGGCTACCCCTTCAGCGCGCTGCTGATTTTGGTTCTGCACCTGGGTCTTGGATATGCCATTTACCAATATGCTATCAAACCCGGCACGCAAGCACCCTCAGCCGCTGAAACCACATCCATTCCTGCCACTACACCTGCCGTGCCTTGAGCGTCGGTACTGCTAATACACTTGTTCAAGGGCCGTCGCGCATTATGTGCGACGGCCCTTTTTTTCGCAGGGCGATGCCCCGCTCTCGCAGGGCGATGCCCTGCGTTGATAGATAACGCCCTTTCAGGGCTGAGTTTTGTCGGTTTTCAATCCAGTCGTTGCCAGGGCTTTCCAATAAAATACGAAAAAGAAAGCGAAAGGGAATGGTACCAGTCGCCGCGTTTCGGATTGCCATTTTTACTTACTCCGTCCAGTAAATCATTGTAGACCGGGCGAGCGCAAACCTCCAGACCAATACTAAAACGGTTGCCCGCTATCATGCGCAGTCCCGCTCCGAATGGAGTGATCAGTAAAAACTGGCTGTTGCTTCCACCCTCGGGCAAGGGTTCCACCACAAATCGGTTTCGTTCGCTTTCCGGTCCGTAGTACACCACATCGGACTGCATGGCAACTCCTCCAAATCCTGCGAAGATGTAAGGGAAAAAGTGGAAAGTAGCGTCGGAGGAAACTGGTTGGTACTCAAATGTGGTGATAGCAGTTTCCAGCAACACCGAGGCTTCCAGCAAATTGGTTTTGAACTTGAAACTACGACCTGCCAAAACCGGAAAATTCCGGTCGTCTCCTCCAATTCGCCCTGCAAATACCTGAGCGCGCGCCTGAAAGGTCGGCGACAGGTGCAAGCGTGCAAATAGCGCACCGGCAATATTAGTTTGGGCAAGACTGATGTGGTCTTCGGCGAGATCGCCCGAATAGTTGGTTGTGCAAGCCTGCAAGCCCAGTTCGAGGTATGTTTCCCGCTCGGCAAATTGTGCGTGAAGCGGACTGAGCGCCCCCAGCATACACAGCATCCAGATTAGATTTTGCTTAAAATTGTACAATTGCATCGTGATAATAGTGTACGGTTTGATTTTGGCCCGAAAATTACCGTCATCCCCCGACATACACACTCAAATGCCGGTTTTACTTTTTTAACAAATTCCTGCGACCGGGATCATCGCCGGATGAAATGAAAATCTCCGGCAAGACATGCCCGGCAACCGGCCCCTTTTGAGAACTTTGCAGCCGTTTTTTGAACAAATTAAATCCACAAACATGAGCAAAACGATTACGCCTGCTTCGGCTTTTGGCTGGTTGTTGATTACCCTTGGGGCCGTTTCCTGCACCTCCGATGCATACAAGCAGCGCGCCGAAGACCCCGAAATCATTCACCGGGGCATGCGCCGCGTCACCGAAATTCTACGGCATGACTTCTTTTCGCCGCCGGTGGCCTCCCGCATTTTTGCCTATTCATCCGTTGCAGCATACGAGGCACTGGCCCCCGGTTATCCGGAGCACAAGTCGCTTGCCGGCAAACTGAACGGACTCGGCGAATGTCCCAAGCCGGAAGCCGGTAAGGAATACTGCTACCCGTTGGCATCTATTTCCGCATTGATGAAGGTGGGAAAACAGTTGATTCACTCTGAATCCAGCATGGAAGACCTGAAAGAAGAAATATTCCAGGAGTTTGAAGCGATGAACATGCCGCAGGAGGTTTACGATCGCTCCATTGCGTATGGGGAAGCCGTAGGCGCCCATGTGCTCGAATGGTCGAAAAAAGACAATTACGCCCAAATCCGGAGTCTGCCCAAATACACCATCACGGTGAAAGACCCGAGTCGCTGGATACCCACCCCGCCTCAGAACGCCGATGCCCTTGAGCCGTACTGGATGCGCATGCGTCCCTGGGTGCTGGATTCTGCACGTCAATTCAAGCCGATTCCGCCGATCGCATACAGCGAGGACACCACAAGCGCATTCCACAAGGCGGCGCAGGAAGTATATCAAATCGGGAAAAATCTGAGTGATGCAGAACGTGAAACCGCCCTCTACTGGGACGACAACCCGTTCGAAGTTGTTTCCAGCGGCCGTTTGACGGTGACCACGAAAAAAATCAGCCCGCCGGGGCACTGGGTCAACATTACCGGTCAGGTGTGCCGCAAGGCAAATGCCCCTATCGCAAAGACTGCCGAAACATACGCGTTGGTTTCAGTGGCTTTTGCCGATGCATTCATCAGTTGTTGGGCTGAAAAGTTTACCAGCAACCTGGTACGCCCGGAGACATACATCAACCGGTTTATTGAGGGGAGCTGGCGCCCGTTTATCGAAACACCGCCATTCCCCGAACACACCAGCGGCCACGCCACTACGTCCGCCGCCGCCGCAACCATTCTGACCAAACAGTTTGGCGACGCGTTTGAGTTTACCGACAGCACGGAAGTCGAATTTGGTTTGAAGCCCCGCACGTTCAAGTCGTTCTACGAAGCATCCGACCAAGCCGCTATGAGCCGGCTTTATGGCGGTATTCACTACCGGAACGGCAACGAAGGCGGTCGGCTGAACGGGCGGGAACTCGGAGCCTACGTTTGGGAGAAATTGAAAACAAAGTGATCTCAACTTTTTTTCGACCTGTTGCCGGCCATAAAACCCCAGCCGCTGGAACCAACCAAAAAGCCCAAATCGTAAACGCCACCGGTATTGTTAACTGCATAAATCGCAATGTTGTCGTCGAAAAGGCTCCCGAGAAAACTCGCAGGGGTAATAAAGCCGTGTAGCAGCCCGGAGAAAAACCCGTATTGATAACCCTGCAAACATTCCTGAACAGGTTCCACATCGGCACACGAAACAAGCCAAATACAGACAAGCATAAGCAGGAGCAGGCGGATGGATTTGTGGTATTTTTTCATAATATCGAGATTCTTGTTTAAAGGTGTGAAGCCGTTACGGTCGGCGCGAATCAATCAGGGAAACCGCGCACCCGCCGCCGGCAGCCAGTTTGATGTTCAGTACATCGCCCCGCCGGACGCTGCGTTTGCTGATGGCCACCGGATACGGATTGGTTTCCCAATGCGCGCCTTCTCCGTCGGCGTAAAGCGTAGCCTCGTAGGTTTTGCCCGGTTTTAAAAAATCGAGTGCAACGGTCACCTCGCGCGGGTTTTCGTCGGTGATGCTGCCGACAAACCAGTTATCAGTGCCCTTTTGCCGCCGTGCCGTGGTGATGTGATCGCCGATGGCGGCATGGAGCACGCGGGTATCGTCCCAGTCTACCGGCACATCGCGGATGAACTGAAACACATCGAGGCGTTTTTCGTAGTTCTCCGGCAGGTCGGCAGCCATTTGCAGCGGGCTGTACAGGGTGACGTACAGCGCCAGTTGTTTGGCTACCGTCGTGTGTACCACTTCTTTTTTCTTCGGGTCATAGGTGCTCATGCGCGTCTCGAAAATGCCGGGCGTGTAGTCCATCGGTCCGCCGAGTATGCGCGTGAACGGCAGGATGCACTCGTGTTCGGGCGGATTGCCGGGACTCCAGGCATTGAACTCCTGCCCGCGTGCGGCTTCGCAGGCCAGCCAGTTCGGCCAGGTGCGGTGCAGACCGCTGGGCCGAACCGACTCGTGCATGTTCACCATGATTCGATTTTTGGCCGTTCGTTCGGCCACGCGCAGGTAGTGATTGGCCATCCACTGCCCGTCGTGCAATTCGCCGCGCGGGATGATTTTGCCCACATAGCCGGTCTTGACGGCGTTCATCCCGTATTTGTTCATGTAAGCGTACGCGGCATCCATCTGCCGCTCGTAACTGGGTACCGCCGAGGAGGTTTCGTGGTGCATGATGATCCGCACACCCTTTTCCCTGGCATATTGGCTGAGGGCTTCGACGTCGTAGTCCGGGTACGGTTTGGTGAAATCAAACACTTCATCGCTCCATTGGCCGTACCAGTTTTTCCAGCCTACATTCCAGCCCTCCACCAGCACGCCGTCGAAGCCGTATTTGGCGGCGAAATCGAGGTAACGTCTTACGTTTTCCGTATTGGCCCCGTGCCGGGCGCCGGTATTGAACGCGGCATTCTGGGTGCCTTCGTAGTCCCAGGATGCCAGGCCCACGTGCATTTCCCACCACACACCGACGTATTTCTGGGGTTTGATCCACGACACATCTTCGATTTTGCAAGGCTCGTTCAGGTTGAGTATCAGTTTTGACTCCAGAAGTCCTGCCGCATCGGGGCTGAGCAGCACGGCCCGCCAGGGGGTATGAAACGGCACTGAATTTTTACTTTTTATGCCCGGATCAACCGATGGAATCAAAAACGCCTTGAATTTCAGTTTTGCCGGATCGGCCTCCAGATGCAACGCGCCAAAATCCACCAGAGCCGCTTCGGCCAGTGCGATATGCGTGCCGTCGGCCATTTTCATGCTGATGGGCGTTTGCACATTTTTGGCATGCACGATGTTTTTGGTGGAAATGTTGCGCTCCCGCTCGTAGTGCGCACAATCTATGGCGCTGACTTTGGTCGTGGAGTACACATGTTCGTTGGAGCCGTAGTCGCCCGGTATCCACCAAGCCGTGTGATCGCCCGTCATCTGAAATTCGGTGCGTTCATCGTTGACAACCAGCGTGTTTAGGCCCTGTTGCTCAGGAAATTCATACCGGAAGCCCACGCCCTCGTTGTACACCCGGAAACGAATCGTCATGCGGTTGCCGGCAGCGTTTTGCAAGCGGTATTCGAGTTCGCGGTAGTGGTCGCGGATACGGGCGACCTCGCCCCACACCGGTTTCCAGGTTTCGTCGTGTAGCAGGGTTGACGTTCCGTCAAGTTTGAAACCTGTGCTGAAATCGTAACCTTTGGCCACGATGCCCATGCGCGACCAGTCCATCGCCGGGCGGTTGCGGTACCCGATGCGGTAAAATATTTCTCCCTGTTTGTTCAAGCCCACGGATACAGAGGTCTGTTTCCCGGGCGAATGGATGGTGCGCAGGGTCTTTTGAGCGAAAATGGCATTGCCGATGAGCAGCAGAAGTACAAAGAGTGCCGTACGTGTCATGTGCGGGAGTGGATTTGGTACGGGGCAAAACTAAACAATTCAGGCCCGTTCCGCGAACCGTCATGTAGACACCAAAAGGCATGTCCATAAATTCGGTACTCGGCACTTACCCAATTGGATTAATAAAAAAACGCCGCCCCGGAAACCCGGAGCGGCGCTTGTATCCGTCGGCAAAGCCGAAGATATTAGTTGAAAATATAGCGAATACCGATCTGCGCCTGCCAGACGTTGTCGAGGTTGATGCTTTTGACAAAAGTGTCGCGGAGCAGTTCTACGGATCCGTCAATGGTCTGGGTTGCCAAACGATATGATGGAATACCCGTTGTTGCGTTGATGCTGGCCACACTGAGCGGGTTGAACGTAGTGACTTGGTTACCCACACCCCATGCGTTGTTGAGCAGGTTGCTTACGTTCAGGATGTCTGCGCGAATCTGAATGGTGTTTTTCTTTCCGCTGCGGCCTACTTTAATATAAAACTCCTGCATCACCGTGAAATCGAAACGTGTCAACCAGGGGAACTCTGCACCATTGCGTTCGGCGTACTTGCCGCGGCGACTTTTCAGATACGGGTCGGCATCAATGTATTTATCAAACGCTTCTGCTTGCTGTTCGGGCGTAAAGGTTTTGGCAGTGGCACCCGACCCGACGGTCAGGGTGGCAAATGTAAGATCGGAAGCTTTGTTCGGCACAAAGATCAGGTCGTTGTTTTGGCCGTCACCGTTCAGGTCATTACCACCGCCTGTCGGGAATGTGTACGAGAACCTGCCGCCACTGTTGGATACACATCCTAACGTGAACTCCGTGGCGCCTCCAATTTTACCACCATAGTTGATGCGATAGTTGACAAAGCCAACAATGCGATGGCGCAAGTCGTTATCAGCCCAGGAAGGGGTCAGGTAGTTCTGTCCGACCGTAGTGGGAATATTAGCCAACACCGTGCTGGCTACCGACTGTAGGTCATACGCTTCGCTGTACGTGTAGCCGAGCATACCGCCAAAACCGCCTTTGTTCGGCAGCTCCAGTTTTCCCGTGATGGAGTAGGAGTAACCTTCGTCTGTATTAGTCAGTACAAATGCGTTCGAAATTTTCGGATTGATGAAGCGTGCTGCAGGTACCTGAGCGGTCGGTTTACCTACAGCCGGGTAGCGGGGGCGATTGTCCGGGCCGGCAAAAGTGCTGTCCGGAGCATTCAGGTTCGCATCAATATACCGGAGTGCCTGGATGTTCTTGTTGTAGATGAACTCGACAGTACCGATAAGGCCTAACGGCAGTTTTTGGTCAACGGCAAAGTTGTTTTTCCAGATAACCGGGTACTTGAGATCGTTCACCGAGGCATTGATTGCATACGGCGGCAATGCATTGATATCGGTATTGGTCGGGCGGAAACGGTTTGGGTCAAGCGTGAACGGATACGCGGTCGTTTCCGTCACGTTAATGAGGGCCGTATTCACACCGTTGTTGCCCAATTGGTTGGAGACCAACACTTGCGGGATACGGGAAACAAACCAGCCGGAGCCACCGCGAATTTGGGTGGTTTTGTCACCCTTCACGTCCCAGTTGAAGCCCAAACGAGGGGACAAAAGCAAACTGGCATCCGGGAAAACGCTGGTGTTGATATTCAGCGGGTCACGGTTTTCATCGCGGAACACCAGCGTGTCCACCACCGGATTGTAGAAATCTTCTGCTGTCGAATTATCATACACGAATACATCGCCGCGCAAGCCGAGGGTGAGTTTGAACCGGTTTGAAACCTGAAACTCATCCTGCACATACGCACTGTAGGTATTGGTTTTCAAAACCTGAAGTGGTTCCGCGCCACCCGGCAACAAAGAGTAACGCAGGTTGTAGCGGGACACTGTTACGGGTGAAACCGGATTGTTCGGGTCTTGAAGGTACTGATTGGCTGCAGTAATGAAATCATCAATGGATTTGTACACATAGACCCCGTTGGAAGTAGGGAAGAACACGTTGTTCGACTCGAAGTATTCGTAAGACGCGCCAAACGTCAGGTAGTGTTTATTCAGAAACACGTTGAAGTTGTCGGTGATGTTTAGCGTGCTGTAGTTAAGTTTGTTGTTCGGCGTGAACGGGTCGAAACCGATCGAGGTATACGTACTTCCATCTTTCAGGATGTCTACCGTTGGAAATAGGTCGGTTTTGTACCTCCGATCTTCAAGTTGCTTGTTATAGGTAGCAATAAATGTGTTTGAGTATTTGTTGCCGAAAAGTGAGTTCAACTCGAATGCAATCGAGCGGGTATTGTCTTCAATGATGTACCCGGTATTTTCGGGCGAGATAGCATTTGAGCGGTTGGTGCGGTTGCCGGCGCCGGCCGTGTTGCTGCTGTTGCTGTCGCTGATGCGTTGGCCGGACTCGGAATCGTGGTGCGAGTACCGGAGCGATGCTTTGTGGCGTTCATTTATGTTGTAGTCCAAACGAATAAGCGCCTTTGTGCTGATCACTTCATTGTTAAAGTTGTCGAAAGCACCGAGTTCGCGGTCGAAGCTATCCCGTAAAAAAGTGGCTAGTTTTTCCATGTCTGCAAGTGTCACACGCGACACGTTGCCTGTGGCGCCAGGACGGTCAATCACCCAATCCAATGCCGGGGCAGAACTGGTAAACCGTTCGCCGTTGGCGAAAAAGAACAATTTGTCCTTGATGATCGGTCCACCGATCCGCAATCCGTACGTTTTTTCGTCAATGTTTACAGGAGGCAGGTCTCTGCCATCCGCTTTATTGCCGGCCAAATCGCTATTCCGTAAGAACGTGTATGCCGAACCGGAGAACTCATTGGTGCCCGAACGCGTGACGGCATTGATACCGGCGCCGGCAAAGCCGGACTGGCGCACATCGAACGGCGCGATGTTCAACTGAATCTCTTCCAAGGCATCCAGTGAAATTGCTGTCGTATTGGTTCTGCCGCCTGCTTGTGCAGACGAACCCAGACCAAAGCCGTTGTTGAACACGGAACCGTCAATCGTAAAACTGTTGAGGCGGCTGTCCTGACCGGCAAACGAACGCCCGTTGCTGTATGCATTGTACTTGGTGATGTCGTTCACCGTACGTCCGATGGTCGGCAGCGAGTTGATGGTTTGTACGCCATACGTAGCGGCTGCGCCGGTGCGGTTTCCGCTAAAAATATCGTTTCGGCCTGCCGAAATGACTGTTTCTTCGATCACCACTCCCGATTCTTTCAGTTGAAAAACCAGATTGGTTGCGACCCCAAGATTAGTCACGATATTTTCCTGCGTGACAGGCTCAAACCCGGTATAGGTAACTGTTACCGTAAATGGGCCGCCTACTCGCACGGCAGGTAATACAAAACGCCCTGCCGGGTTTGTCGCCGTACCATATCGCGTACCCGAGGGTACGTGTGTAGCCACCACCGTAGCGCCGATGAGGGCCTCGCCCTGTCCATCGGTCACCGAACCGGTAATTGTCGAGGTGGTTACCTGTGCAAAAATGGTCGTTCCACAAAGCAGAAGAGCCGCCACAGCGAATGCTCTACCCAGCAGCATGGATGACCGGTTACTGAATGTCGAAAAGTTCATACGTAAAACGGATTTAGTGAAAATGTGAAGGAATTTCGGTGCGAATGTAAGCAGCCTTTGTTAACTTCCAATTAAGTTTCTCCGGCCTCGAACACATAGATTTCCACACAATGTTTTTTGGTGCATCCACCAAAGGCTTGGTTTTGGAACATTGTTTTTGAACCTCTTGTATCCATGCAAATACGCATACTGCCAGATTCGTTTTTTTCCTGCATTGGAAAACAGCAGACAGATACCGGGCAGCCCCTTTTTTTTACTTTTGCCGTTCAACCGATTTACTTAACCGGCAAACCCGTTTTCAGAACATGCAAAAATTAACCCTCGCGCTGCTGTGCAGCATCTGCTTTACCTGCTCCACTCAGGCCCAGATTGTGATCTCCGAAATCATGTACAACCCGCCCGAAGGCGGTACCGACTCGCTGGAATACATCGAGTTTTACAACAACAGCGCTAACCCCGTTAACCTCGAAGGCTGGTATCTGTACGGCGTGAATTTCACTTTCCCGGCCATAACGCTCAACCCCGGCGAATATGTACTGACCGCCGTTCGGGCTTCAGCCATGCAGAGTATTTTTGGTGTAAACGCCCTCCAGTGGGGCATAAACAGCGCACTGAACAACTCCGGTGAACTGCTGCTGCTGCTAAACCCCGCCGCCGATACGATTGACCGGGTGTTTTACACCAATATGGCGCCATGGCCCACCGAAGCAGCTGGAAACGGCTCTTCGCTCGTGTTATGCGATCCGAACGACGACAACGGGTTGCCGGAGAGCTGGCAGGCTGCCGTCACGCCTACCGGAATCGTCATCAACAACAAGGCCGTGCTCGCCAATCCCGGCGGGCCGTCCAATTGCCCGGCAGGTGTCACCGCACTGGACGACGCATTCACTGCCGTCTCCGGCACGACCTCCAATATGAACGTCCTGCTGAATGACATCCTGCCCGGAACCGGCGACCCGGTTGTCACCATTGTCGCAACACCACAGCACGGAACCGCCTCCGTCAATCCCGACAATACGATTGCCTACACCCCAACGCCGGGCTACTGCGGCGCCGACGTGCTTACCTATCAGGTTTGCAAAGGCGCCGACTGCGACCAAGCCTCCGTCAATATCACCGTACGCTGCTATCCGGCGTACACCATTGACCAGATCAATAACATTAATGCCGACGGCGTTGCAGATTCCCTCGGGGTGTTTTGTGAACTGACGGCTACTGT
>JAEUUV010000313.1 GCA_016787285.1 Saprospiraceae bacterium
GGTTTTATCTTCGACATGGACGGCACCATGGTGGACAACATGATGGTGCACCACCGCGCCTGGCAGCGCCAATTGGCCGCACTCGGCCTCGATCTTTCCCTCGGGGAAATCCGCCAAACCATCCACGGTATCAACGAAGAAATCCTCGAACGCCTGTTCGGCAACCGGTTCACGCCCGACGAGCGGCGACAGATCGCCCGGGAAAAAGAAGCCGAATACCGCCGCATTTTCCTGCCCGAACTCCGCCTCGTGGACGGCCTCGACGTTTTTCTCCGCAGCGCCGCAGCACAAGGCATCCCGATGGGTATCGGCTCGGCAGCGCCGCCCGAAAACGTGCAGTTTGTACTGGACAACCTCGGCCTGCATCCGCTGTTCCGCGCCGTGGTGGACGCCTCGCAGGTGACCAGAGGCAAACCCGATCCCGAGGCTTTTCTCACCGTAGCTGAGCGCCTTGGCCTTCTTCCTGAAAACTGCCTCGTGTTCGAGGACTCACCCACCGGCGCCGAGGCCGCTCGTCGCGCCGGCATGCCCACCGTGATCGTCACCACCACGCACATGCCGGAGGAGTTTGCACGCTTCGACCACATCGCGCGCATAGTGCCGGACTTCCGCGGCCTGGAGCCGTTTCAATTCATGTCGTAATTCACCCCGAATCGCAGGATACGTCCCGGTTGCGGGTTGTACAGCAGGTCGTCGGGGGTACCGGTGGCGTCAATGCCGGCGTGCTGGCGGTCGAAGATATTGCGCACATGCACGTAGGCCAGGAAGTGTTTGCTCAGGTAAATTCGGAGCATGGTATCCCAGGTGCGGTAGGTCGGGTAGCGGGAGTCGGAGATGGTGCGTTGGTACTGGTCGCGGTAAATTTCCGTGCCGCCGAGGATGGTATTGTTGCCGGCGGTGCTGATCATAAAATCCCACTTTTCAGCGTGCAGCGACAGGCGAAACTGCGTGATCCAGCGCGGGTAGTTGCGTACGTCGGTGGTGGAAGGCAAGCCATAGCCGAACCACTCCCGGCCCCGGGAGTACTGGAAGTAAAATTCAATGTTGGCACTGATCTCCCCTTCGTTCGGGGTGTTTTTCGATAAGTCGAAATCGAGGATATCGTCGCCGATGCTGCCCTGAATGCCCCATAGCGCCATTGCCAGCCCCGGCGCCTGCTCGAAACCGTAGCGCCAGCCGTTGTCCACCTGCCGCAGGTAGCTGTTTCGGGTCAGGTTGTGGGCTTCCTGATAGAAAAACAGGATGTCGGTGGTAAACCGTCCGGAGTAACGGCGCACCCCCAGTTCGAGCGAACGGATGCGTTCATTGCGGGTCAGGTCATGGTCGAAGGGTTCGGCCCGGACAGTGTCGGTGCTGGCCCGGTAGGTTTGTACACGGCTGAAAATGGAGGGGCGCTGAAACCCTTCGGCGTAGTTCAGGCGCAACGTCCACGTACTGTCCGGGCGGTGTTTTACGGCAAGTCGGGGAGCAATAGCAATGGGGAGTTCGTAGGCGGCATTGACGGCAAAACCGCCTATGACAGTAGTTTTTTTTCCGCGCCAGTGCAGTTGGGCAAACACGTTGGCGTCGAGGTAGCCGTCGTCTTGCGGTGCGAAAGGCGGTGGATTGGGCGGGTCGCTTTCTCCGGAAAGTCCGACCTCCAGCGGGCCGGGGTAATAACCCATCGGCGGCACGCCGCCGCCGATGTTGGCTTGCAAGCCGGCGTCGAACAAGAGCGTGGGTTTCAGCCGGGCGTTGAACCTGGATTCGAACCGCACATCAAGTCCTTCAGCGGAGAAATAGCGTTCATCGGATCCGTAGCGCCGGTAGAGGTCGCTCAGCAGAGCGCTTTTTTCCGCATCGGTAGTCAGTTGAGGTGCTTTTGCGTAATACATGGCGGCGCTAAGCCGGTCGAACACTGGTGTGAACGACGAGCCGCTTTGCACCTGATAACGCAGGATGGAAAGCGTGTTGCTGGTGGTTCGTTTTTCGCGTTTGCGCTGAAAACTGAACGCAAACGTTTCGATCTGTTCGGCAATGCGGTTCGAGGGGTTGGCGTACGACACGGCCAGCGGGCTGAGGCCGAGGCTGCTGTGGTCGGAGCGGGTCAGGCGGTTGTAGTTGAAATGAATACCGCGCCAGGTGAGGTTGATGCCCAGCAGGCGGCTTTCGTGCGGGATGGGGGCTGTGCGGGCCACAGAGTCGCCGAGATCGCGGGCGCGGTAGTTCCGGTTGTCGTTGTACAGGCTGGAGTCAAGTCCGAACGGAAGGTAGTTTTTAGCCTCAAACAGGTTTTCGTCGTAGAAATAATCCGTGCTTTCGCGTACGGTGCTGCTGCCGTACAGGCTGAACCGGAAGATGTTTTTGTCCTGAAACAGTTTGCCGCCGAGCATGAGGTCAACGCTGTTGTAGCCGAAATTGCCGAAGGAGAGGTCGGCCTGGGTAAAAATGGGCCGCTCGTTTTCTTTGAGCACGATATTGACCACCCCTGCGCAGGCGCCGTCGCCGTAAATGGCGGCAGCCGGACCGTACACCACCTCAATGCGTTCGGCCTGCCGGATGGGCAGTTGGGCGCCGATGGGCATGCCGGGTGCAGCGGTCGGTTTTATGGGCACATCGTTGATGAGTACTTTCATGTAGCGGTTTCCGGGCAGGCCGCGCAACAGGAAGGTCTCGCCTTCGAGGGCGTTGCCGGGTTGCGACACCCGTACGCCCGGCGCCGCGCGCAGCACATCGCCGAGGGTAACGAAGCCGTTGCGCTGGATATCCTGCGCCGTTACTACCCATACGGTGAATGGCACTTGGTCCACGTCTTCGAGCGAACGGGTGGCCGACACCACTTTGCGTTTGTTCAGGCTGCGTTTGATGGTCTGAATATTGGTATCGAGCAGACGTTCCGGTGTCAGCAGAAGCGAGGCTGAGTCGGTTTGTGCAAACAAGGCAATCGGGCAGAGCAGGAGCGGGAATAACAGCCGGAGGCGCATGGGTCGGGTAATGGTGAAATTTATCGCGGGCCAAAAAAACGAAAAGATTCGCGCCCGGCCCGCTTTTGCCGGAGTGTTTGCAGGGAAACTATGCGTGCCCGGCGGCTTTTGACTACTTTTGCGCGCTTTTCCCACACCTGTGTGGTGTGAGAAGGCGGTTGATTTTTCAAAACACACACTCCCATGCCACACATCTTTCGCACCCCCTTGCTTACTCTCCTCGGCATATTTGCCCTGCTGAACGCCGCCTTTAGCCAATTAACCCTCCGCGTGACGGCCATCCCCATGAACACCCCGGCAGGCGCCAATATACACGCGGTCGGCACCTTCAACAACTGGGTCCCCGGCGATCCGAACACGGTGCTTACACCCCTCGGAAACGGCCAGTACAGCATCACCCTGAACCCGCCAGCGGGTGAAGTGAAGTTCAAATTCACGCGCGGCAGTTGGGCCACGGTGGAGGGCAATGCCAACGGCGGCTACCTGCCCGACCGTGTACTGAACTACTCCGGCCAGCCCACAACGGTGAACCTCACGATTCTCTCCTGGGAAGACCTCGGCGGCAGCAACACAACCGCCGCGTCGAATGTGAGCATCCTGTCCAACAATTTTTATATGCCCCAACTGAATCGCAACCGCCGCATCTGGATTTACCTGCCGCCCGATTACCATACCACCACCAAAAAATACCCCGTGCTGTACATGCACGACGCGCAAAACCTGTTCGATGCCTACACGAGTTTTTCCGGCGAGTGGGAAGTGGACGAATCCCTAAACACCCTGCACCAACAGGGCGACTACGGCTGCATCGTCGTCGGCATTGACAATGGCCCCGGCAACGAACGCCTCAACGAATACTCCCCCTGGGTGAATACCGAGTACAATGCCGGCGGCCTCGGCGACGAGTATGTGGAATTTATCGCCGCCACCCTCAAGCCGCACATTGACAGCACCTTCCGCACGCTGCCGGGCCGCACCACCACCGGTATCATGGGCAGCAGCATGGGCGGACTCATCTCGATGTACGCGTTTTCGGAACGTCAGGACGTGTTTTCGCGGGCGGGCATTTTCTCGCCGGCCTTCTGGTTTGGCGGTACCAACCCGGCGGCGCACGTGGCCGCCAACCCGCGCGAAGGCGAAGCCCGCGTGTACTTCCTCGCGGGCGGGCAGGAGCCGGCTTCCGTGACCCAAAACATGCAGGGAGTGGCCGCCGCTATGACCACGGCAGGTTTCCTCAACAACGAAAAATACACGCTCACGCCCGCCGACGGCCAGCACTCGGAATGGTTCTGGCGACGCGAATTTCCGGCGGCCTACGTATGGCTGTTTGCCGGAGCGGTGTCATCTGCGGGCGACGTGCCGACGACGGGCACAACTATCGGCGTGTACCCCAATCCCGCCGGTTCCTGGGTGCGGTTTTCGGGCGTGGAGGCCGATGACAAGGTGGAGGTGCAAATCGCCAATGCTGCCGGTCGGCGCATACGCAGCGTCACCCTCTCCGGCGGTGAAGCGCTCTGGACGGGCGACTTGAAGCCTGGGTTTTATGTCTTAAAACTGCGGAAACCGGGCGGGAAATGGCAGACGGTGAAGTTGGTACGGCAGTAATTTTTAGTGATGAGTGATGAGTGATGAGTGATGAGTGATGAGTGATGAGTGATGAGTGATGAGTGATGAGTGATGAGTGAGTTTGTTGCCAGTTTTGGCATCGGCCTGATCGGTAGTAAAAAAAATGCTGATATTAATTTATCGTGAATTTGATTTTACCTGAAACATCGGCAAACCAATGTTGATGTATTCTTGCCACGACGAACTTTGCTGGTGTTCTACTCAAGTGATGATTGGGTTCAGTATTTTTGTCCAACTCATCACTCATCACTAAAAAATGCCTAACCGAAAAAAACTCGGTTTCCTCGACCGCTACCTGACGCTCTGGATTTTCGCCGCCATGCTACTTGGCGTGGCGCTGGGGTATTTTTTTCCGAATGTCCCCGCTGCCATCAACGCCTACAGCAGTGGCTCGACCAATGTGCCCATCGCCATCGGGTTGATCCTGATGATGTACCCGCCATTGGCCAAGGTGAACTACAAACTGCTTCCGGCAGTGTTTCGCAACACCAAAATTCTCGGCATCTCGCTGGCGCTGAACTGGGTGGTGGGGCCGGTGCTCATGTTTTTGCTGGCGGTACTTTTTCTGCGGGACTATCCCGAATACATGGTCGGCCTCATCCTCATCGGACTGGCCCGCTGCATCGCCATGGTGTTGGTGTGGAACGACCTGGCCGAGGGCAGCAGCGAGTACGGAGCCGGGCTGGTGGCGCTCAACAGCATTTTTCAGGTGTTCGCCTACAGTTTTTATGCCTGGGTGTTCATCACCGTACTGCCGCCGTTTTTGGGCTTTGAGGGCGCCATCGTGGATATTTCCATCGCCACCATTGCCGAGAGCGTAGCCATTTACCTCGGCATACCCTTCGCAGCGGGCCTGCTGAGCCGGCTGCTGCTGGTGCGCGCGAAAGGCGAGCAGTGGTACCGCGAACGCTTCATTCCGGCCGTTTCGCCGATCACCCTGATTGCATTGTTGTTTACGATCGTGGTCATGTTCAGCCTGAAGGGCGAACTGATCGTGCAAATTCCGCTCGACGTGTTGCGCATTGCCGTACCGCTGCTGGTCTATTTCGCGCTTATGTTCCTGATCGGCTTTTTCATCAGCAAGGCACTGGGCGCCGAGTACGACAAAAATGCTTCCATCTCCTTCACGGCGGCGGGCAACAACTTCGAACTGGCCATTGCGGTGGCTATCGCCGTATTCGGGTTGAACAGCGGCCAGGCGTTTGCCGGCGTGGTGGGCCCGCTGGTGGAAGTGCCGGCACTGATTCTGCTGGTACAGGTGGCGTTTTGGCTTCGAAAAAAATACTACACCAAAACTTCCTGAATCATGCTGTTTCCAAAAATAGCCGACTACCTGAGCGCTCTGCCCACCGACATCCCCACCGATCGCCGCGCCTTGCTTGATCCGCTTGCCGAGTACATTTCCCGAAAACGGGCTGCCGGCGAGGTGGTACGGCTCATCTTCATCTGCACCCACAACTCCCGCCGCAGTCACTTCGGCCAGGTGTGGGCACAGGTGGCGGCACTGTACTTCGGCATTGGCCCGGTGGAATGCTACTCCGGCGGCATGGAAACCACAGCCTGCAATCCGCGCACGGTGGCGGCACTGGAACGGGCGGGCATCCGGGTCAAACAAATCACAACGGGTGAAAACCCGGTGCTGTTGTTGCAATATGCCGACGGCGTGAACCCGCTCGCGGCTTTTTCCAAAGTGTACAACCAGGCACCGAACCCGACGCAGGGATTTGCTGCCGTGATGACCTGCTCGCAGGCCGAAGAAAATTGCCCTTACGTGGCCGGCGCGGAAAAACGCTTTTCGATCACCTACGACGACCCGAAAATTGCCGACGGCACGCCGGAGGAAGAAGCCGTGTACGATGCCCGTTGCCGGCAGGTTGCGGCAGAGATGGCGTATGTTTTTGGGAAGTGTGTTTGAGCACAGCGCGTGCCGGAATGCAGTATATTTGTCGCCTTCAAACTGCTTAATCCAATCCGCTATGCTCCGCTTCAAGTTTTCCTGCTTTTTTGCCCTAGGCTTGGCACTTGCCAGTACGCCCCTTTCCGCCCAGCTCTACGAACTCCCTTTCACCGACATCATCCAGCGCGCCGGCATCGTAGCCGAGGGCAGGGTGGTGGCTCAACAATGTTTGTGGGACCGATCCGGCAGCCACATTTACACGCTCAACACGGTTGAGATTTCAGCAATTTACAAAGGCAGCGCCCTGGCTCAGCCGGTCTTGCAGGTGGTTACTTGCGGCGGCAGAGTCGGTGATCGTATGGAATTAGTCTCCGAAATGGTGCAGTACGCCACCGGCGATGTCGGGCTGTTTTGCCTGATCCCCGCCGAACGTGATTTGCCGGTGGCCACTCCTGTTTGGGAAAATTACGGCTCCCCTCACGGTTTTTTTCGCTACAACCTGAGCGACAATGCCGTGGAGCACCCGTTTCACCCCATGGCCGGCATCGCGGCATTTCGGGAAACCGTACAGGCGACCACCGGCGAATTTGTGGAACAAGTGCCCGGCAGCAAGGCGCTGGTTCCGCTTGCCGCCGGCCGAATGATGCCGGTGGTATCCTCGTTTTCGCCTACTTCCGTGCCCGCAGGCACCGGCAACACGCTCACCATTCTTGGCTCGGGCTTCGGGGCCGGCCCGGGGCATGTACGTTTTATCAATTCCAATTCCGGCTCGGCTTTTTCCATCGACACCAGCGACATCCTTTCCTGGTCGGATACCCAGATCGAAGTTGTTGTGCCGTCCACTTCCGTCGGCGGCGCTTGCGCCGGAACCGGAGCAGTTACCGTTGTGGCACAAGGGGGTGCCTCGGGCACGAGTTCGACCAACCTGACAGTGCCCTATGCCCATACCAACATTTTGTACGAAGGGACAAAATACGGCGCCAACCTCGTGGAGGACAACGGCAATGGTGGCATGACCTTCACGCTCAGCACCAACCTCTGCAACAGTTCCAACCAGGATGCTGTCAATGCCATTGGGCGTGCGTTGCGTACCTGGCGTTGCTCCTCCGGGGTCAACTGGGTCTTTTCCACCAATACCTCGGGTATCAACAGCCCGGTTGCCGACGGCACCAATATCATCACCTTCGACGTCGGCTCTCCTTTGTCGGGAGGCACGCTGGGCATCACGTACAGTTACTACGGTGGTTGTTTCAGCGGGGGTGACTTGTACTGGTATCTTACAGAAGTGGACGTCAATCTGGAGCAGACTGCCAACTGGTACTTCTGCGACAACCCCGCATCAATCCCGGGCAGCAGCATAGATTTTCAGTCGGTGGTTTTTCACGAACTTGGGCACGGACATCAATTGTCGCACGT
>JAEUUV010000324.1 GCA_016787285.1 Saprospiraceae bacterium
TTTCAGGTGACTGTCCAAAATCGCTTGCCGCTGGCTCTCGTTAAATCTACTTTTTCGCATGGTACCATATTTTAAGTGTGAAAGTTACGTGCTTGTACTTTCTCTACTTATTTTTGGTACCGCTTTTCGGAGGGCAGGACACTGCCCCGTCAGCCGCGGCGGGCGGCCTTGCCTGCAAGGGGCGGCGGCCTTCGCGCCGGGCTTCGGCGCGGACGGGTGCTGAAGGCGCACCTCCGGCAGAAAATCCCCGGCATGCTCTAAAAATCAAGAACGGCCGGAGTTTTTTTGTGGACGTGGCGTTTATACCGATCATCACACCTTCAATTTTTTTATTCATGAAAACCGTTTTCCTTTTTTGTTCGCTGTTTTTAACCCTGCACCTGTACAGCCAGCCGCTTACCGAGTGTGCTGCCAATGCCGGCCCCGACAAAATCATTTGCTACAGTTCGTCCACGGGACTGATTCTGAGTACCCAGCAGTCCAATGATTATTTGCAGGTGGAATGGAGTTACACGGGCGCCGATCCGCTGGTGCAAATTGCGAATCCGGCCAGCTACACTACACACGTCACCTATGCCGGCGGCAATGTATGGCCCCCCAACACGACTTACACCTTCCGTTTTACGGTAAAATGCAAAGACATCAACAACAACGGTGTCCACGACACGCCCTTCGATGACATGCTGGTTATCGTAAAAGATGATGTGACGCAGCCCCAAATCATCGAACCGGACGGCACACAGGACGGCGAAGTAAAAGTCTGCTCGCTTACTACTCTGAACGTAACTCCTCCGGCAGCGGGGGAAAAGGCGAAAGTTATGATCAGTTCCCTCAATAACGACAACCGGGTCACCAGTGCACTTGATACCGCTAACGGCATCCTGTATCTTGAGCGAAAAAACTATAACGGAAAGGGCGACTGTAACTATACGGTAACGTACAAACTCACCAACGACGGGTGCGAACGATCGGCATCTGTGGATGTGTATTTTGTCCGGCCATTCGACCCGGACAGCAACGGTATCATCAACGGCCGGGTGAGTAGCGGGTGCCCTTCCTGCGGCAATGTACTGGAATTGGATGGTGATTTTCCGGGCTGCGGAGGCAGAGGTAAATGGACCCTTGTACCAGCCTTGAGCGACGGTACTATCACCTCCTATTTATCGGAAAACACCTCCAAAGGAAGTGCGAAAGTACAGGTCTCGGCCCCTGGTAATTACACGTTTGTCTATACGGTAGACAATGTAGCACCCTGCCCGTCTTCAACCGATACCGTGACCTGTTCCGTGCTGTCGCTGGCCCCGATCAATCTTGGCCCGAACAAAGTGTTGTTGTTTTGTAACAATATCATTCCAAAGGACACCTTCCCCATCGCCTGGCCGAATATCCCGAACGCGGTGTACAACTGGTGGGTCGTGCAAAACGCCGTTCCGGGGATTACGATTTCGGACCCGCACAACTATGCCTCCGATATTATATTTGAACAACCGGTAGATATAAGTAATTATGCCATACAAGTAAAAACACAAGCGATTAAACTCTACATTGATGCTGATTGCGATGGAAAAGACTATGAAGAATATGTTTTCCCCACGGGAAATACGCCCCAGCAAAACTGGGATTTATACCTGTCCATCAAACAAACACCGGGTTTGTGCCTGAAAGAATGCAAGTCGGAAGCCCAGGTTGAGTTCAACGGATCGCCGGTGTTGGAGGAATTTCACGAAGATGTCAACTTTCTGTGCGGTTCACAGGGTGCGCAAAATGTAGTGCTGCAAAACTATTTTACTGTTGGCAATACAACTTACACTCCGATTGTCACGATTGAATCCCAACCGCAAGGCAGCAATCTGGGTGCTATTACCGTCAGTTCGTATCTGTCGCTAATAGAGGGTGATTACCGGTTCAAAATCGAACTCGTTGTCGAGGCTCCCGGCAACCAGTCCTGCACGAAGGTGATTTACATAAACATCCGGATACGCGAATCCCAACCGGTTACTGCCGGAACCGACCAGATCAAGTGCTACAACGAGCCGACCCGCCTGAACGGCAATCTCCCGTACTCGGGGAATATCACCGGCACCTGGACACAGGTAAATTGCAACCCATGTACGGTTACATTTGCCGACCCGAATGACCCGAACACCCAAATATTTCTGAACGGAGTGGATCCGAACAGCCTGCCTGTAACGCTTTATTTTGAGTGGTCGTTCGGCAATGAAGACCCTTCCTGCGGCACATCGGATACAACTGAAGTGACCATAAATCCGTGCGTAGTGCCCTGCAACAGGGATGTGTCGGCAGATCATGAATGTATGGAAGACAAGATCATCTTCACCCTGACCGACAGCAACGGCGCCATCGTGGATGCTTCGGTGTATGATGTCACCTGGACCCTGCTCCCTGGAGGAACGCAGACGGGAAATCCCGTTTCAGTACCCAATCCCGGTGCTCCGGTCAATTATACGGTGCAGGTCGTGTTGAACTTTCAGGACAGCATCGTGTGCAATTACCAGGCTTCCGGCTCCATCGCTTGCGATACGCCGCCCTCCGGTTGTGGAATTACCATTCTGGAAATGTGCGACTCCTGCGGCAACGTCATTGTCAAGGCCGTGGATTCTCTCGGCAACATTGTTTTGCCTGTAAACTATGAGCATGAATTCCGCTGGAGAGTATTTGGCGATGGGCCGAATGACCTTTCCTATATATCCAAACAAGGCAATCCAATTACAGTAAATCCCAATGCCTGCTACGAGTTAACGTACGATCATTTTACCTATGCCGGCAACGTTCCGCACGTCCCCGGAACCGGTACACTTTGCCGGTATGAAATGCCCAAACAGTGTGTCGGCATCCATTGTCCGGAGCCGAATTGCGAAGATTTCAATTTTTATATTGCCGGTTGTGGCGACGACAAGGATGTGAATCTGGGGCTGACTTTCCCGTCGAATTGCGCCTATGTCACCAACGGCCTCTGGGGCACGCTGGGGGTTTTTGATGCCGCAACCAACCAGCCCGTGGATCCCAACAGCGTAAACATCGTCTGGAAGAATGGCAGTACCGGGACCTACGTCACGGGCAATCTTCTGACAATCAATAGCGTGACCATCACACAAAAAGAGGGGTGTTGCATCTGGGAAGACAAGTACACGCCTACCTGTATGTGTACCTGTGAACCCACCGGTCTACAGTGTGAGCAGCCCATTGTCAAATATTGCTACGAAAACGGTACCGTCAACTATGTACCGGGAATTCCACGCATTGCCTGGGTCAACGTACCTGGAGCGACCAGTTATATTCTGGAGATCAATTTTGATGCAACAGGCGAAGAGGGCTGTTGCCTGGAGCCTTCCGGATCGGGGATCGTGTACGACACGGTTAGCAGTTCGCCCTGGGAAATCCCGCTGAGTTGGCATTGCTTTAGCATTCGGATAAAAGCGGTCAACCCCAATGCATTATGTCCGGAAACCGACTGGTCCGCCCCATACCTGTATTGCGAGGGAGTATGTTCTCCGGTCATCATCACTTGCGGTTGCTGCCACGGAAGGTCGAACGAAGGCTATTCCCTCGCCGGCGTAGTGCTCCCGGAGGCAGAAGTGCTGTCGTATCTGAATAGCCTTCCCAACCAAAATTTCTCTACGCTGGAGGAGGCCCTGGTCTTTATTGGATGGTCGCAGTTGACCAGGACGGAGTTTTCGATATTCCCAAATCCTGCCAATCAGGCGTTAACGATCCGGCGCATGGGAGCGGCAGGGCCTTACGCCGTCCGGATGACGGATTTATTGAACCGGGAGTGCCGCAGGGTGGCTCTGACCGATCAAATGGAAACTACCCTTGAAGTCGGCAATTTGCCGCCGGGGATCTATCTGGTGCAAATCCGCAATTCAAACGGTACGTTGCTCCGTGTTGAAAAAGTATTCATTCAGCGGCAGTAGTGCCCTCCGACGGAAGATGGGTTGTAAAAGCCGCGTGGTGTCCGGTTACCAAATCCGACCCTGCGCGGCTTTTTCAACGCCATTTCCGGCAGGCGGCATCAATCCGGCATCGCTCCATCTGTCTCTGCCTGCAAAGAGCCGGCGCGCACTTCCACCGGGCATCAATTCCATAAAAGCGATCTCATACTCCACAGCGACATCCGTCAGTGCGAAAAACTCTGCCAGAGGCCAACCTTGTGTTTTGTTTACCTTTACCAAACTAAGCACTATGGCGAAAACCGGCCTTTTTACCCCTGACCCACATACCAACGAGGTAAATTTCAAGGCCCTTCAGACAGAACTCGTGCAGCAGTTCGAGCGGGAGTTCCCCGATCCGATGGCGCCGAAGACGGTGATTGTGATTCCCAGTCAGACGCTGGATCAGGAGATTCTGGCCAAAGTTACGGGCATCAACCACTACGAGGAGCGGCTGCTTTGCCTGCTGATGCTGCTGCGGATGCCGCGCACCCACATGATTTACGTGAGCAGCACGCCCATTGACAAGGCTATCGTGGACTACTACCTGCACCAGTTGCCGGGAGTCACGCCGCGGCATGCGCGGCAGCGGCTCACGTTGCTGAGTTGCCACGATGCGGCGCCGCGCTCGCTGACCGAAAAAATACTCGCCCGCCCCCGCCTGATGGAAAAAATACGGGCAGCCATTCCGCCGGGCCACGTAGCGCACATTGCCGGATTCAACGTGACCTGGCTGGAGCACGAACTGGCGCTCAAACTCGGCGTCCCGCACTACGGTTGCCCGGCCTGGCTGAACTATTGGGGCACCAAAAGCGGTAGCCGGGAAGTATTCCGGGAAGCGGGCCTGCCGATGCCGGACGGATATGAAAAACTCCGGGACATGCGCGATGTAGCCTTGGCCCTGCGGGAACTGGCCCACGAAAATCCGGGGCTGCGCAAGGCCGTCGTAAAAGTGAACGACGGTTTTTCGGGCGACGGGAACGCCATTTACTCTTTTGAAAAACACGGCACGCGCCCCGACGAGGACACCCTGCGTGCGCACCTCTGCTTAGTTGCCGGCGACATGTCGTACGATGTTTTTGCCGAAAAAATGGAGGCGATGGAGGGTGTCGCAGAGGTATTCGTGGAGGGCAGCGAAAAAACCTCCCCGTCGGTGCAGTGCCGGGTGACGCCGCCGCTACAGATCGAAGTGGTGTCCACACACGACCAGATGCTGGGCGGCGAATGCCAACAGGTGTACATCGGTGCCACCTTTCCCGCCAACCGCGCCTACTCCTGCGAGATCGGGGAAATGGGGCGCCGCGTCGCAGAGGTGCTGGTGAAAAAAGGCGTGATCGGGCGCTTCGGGATTGATTTTATTTCCGTGAAAGAACCCGGGGGCTGGTGGAACCACTACGCCCTCGAAATCAACCTGCGCAAGGGTGGCACCACCCACCCGTACCTCATGTTGCAGTTTCTGACCAATGGTTTTTACGATTACCAAACCGGCATCTACCACACGCCCAACAGTCAGGAACGCTATTATTTTGCCACCGACGGACTGCGTTCCGAGGCCTACAAGGGCCTGACGCCCGACGACCTGCTTGACATTGCCATCTGCAACGGCCTGCATTACGACGCTACCACCCAGGAGGGTGTGGTGTTTCACCTGCTCGGCGCCTTGTCGCAGCACGGGAAATTGGGCACCGTCTGCATCGGCGCCACGCCGGAGAAGGCGCAGGAGTTTTACCAAAAAACCGTGGAGGTTCTCGACCGGGAAACCCGTGTCTAAGCCCCGAGTTTCACCCAGAACTCGGTGCCTTTGCCTTCCTCGCTGCTGAAGCCGATTTGTCCGTTCATCAACTCCACATACCGCTTCACGATGTAAAGTCCCAGGCCGGTGCCCTGCACATTGGTCACGTTGGTGGCCCGGAAAAACCGGCTGAACAGGTGCTTCTGGTCGGCTTTCGGAATGCCCATGCCCTGGTCAACCACCCGGAGCAGCATCCCGTCCGGGTCAACTTTGGTGAACACCCGAATCACCTTGTTTTCCGGCGAATACTTGATGGCATTGGAAAACAGGTTCAGCAATACGTGTTTGAACAAGGCAGGATCGAGAGACACCGCCTCCGCCCCTTCGTGTTGGTATTCAAACGACTGGCCGTTTCGCAGCAGTCCTTTTATTTCGGAACGCACCTCTTCGATCAGCGCGGGCAGGTCGGTTTCCTTCAGGTTGGGTTCGGTTTTTCCCTCTTCCAGTTTTCCCAACGACAAAAACTCGGTGAGGATGGTATTCAGGTTGTTGACCGCTGTTTTGATACGCAGGCTATGCTTCTGGACGTTTTCAACATCTCCGCGCTCGGCGTAGGTGGAAATAAGCGCCGCCGACGACAGCACCGTGCTGAGCGGCGTGCGGAACTCATGCGAAGCCATGGACACGAAGCGGCTTTTGAGTTCGCCGACTTCGCGTTCGGCGGCCAGCGCTGCGGCGAGGTCGTTTTTAGCCTGTTCGAGTTCGTGCGTGCGGTCGCGCACCTTTTCTTCGAGGCCTTCATTCAGGTTTTGCAGCGCGACGGCGAGTTGCTCTAATTTCAGATTTTGCCGCACGATGCGTTGTTCATGCTCTTTCCGAATGGTGTTATCCACCAAAAAAGCCATCACGAACTCACCCTCAATTGTTCGAAAAGGGCTTAAACTGACCTCAACAGGAAACTCCGTGCCGTCCTTGCGCAGTGCGTACAGATCCAGGCCGGTGCCCATAGATCGGGGCTGCGGGTTGGCGCGAAAGTCGTTGCGGTGTCGTTCATGCACGTGTGCGAGTCGTTGCGGAATCAGCGCCTCCACGGGCGCTCCGAGCAGTTCGTCTGTATCGTATCCGAAAAGTCGCTCGGCTGCCGGGTTTATCCGCACGATTTCGCCCCGGTGGTCGGTCACGACAATTCCGTTGGTGGCAAACCGGAACAGCGCGTGAAACTGCTCTTCCTGCGCGGATTCGTCGCGGCGCATGGTCAAAATTGTGATGACCAAATACGCCCCAGTCCAGATGCCCGCAATGCTGAGAGAACGGGCAAACAACAACTGATCCAGCGGCAATTCACTGCTATGGTAGTACCGCACAATGACCGCCACCACGGTCAAAGTCGTGGTTATGAGGCCCAGCAACACCACGTCGTTTCGCTCCTTGAACAGCAAACCCAGAATAATAACCAGCAGGTAGGTGAAGGCGAGGTTGTTTTCTTCCACCACCCAGGCATCGAGGATAAAAATGCCGGCCGTGAACAGCCAGACCAATAGCATTGTTGATGGAACTGCGATTTTGGAGGACATGCGGAATAGACAAAATCTTTGGTGCGGCATAAATGTAGCGCATTCCTGAAAATACCAGCCCCATCCGCCGCACATGCTCCTAATCCCGTACCTTCGCCGCCGCATTTTTCAAACCATTCCAAACACATATTCCATGAAGGAAGTATTCATTGTTTCCGCCGTACGCACGCCGATCGGTAGTTTTGGAGGCTCGCTGGCGGGAGTCGGCGCCACCCAACTCGGCGCATCCGCCATCAAGGGCGCACTCGAAAAAGCCGGCGTTCAGGCCGACTGGGTCACCGAGGTGCTGATGGGCAATGTTGTCAGCGCCAACCTGGGTCAGGCCCCCGCGCGCCAGGCTGCTGTATTCGCCGGTCTGCCCGCCAATGTGCCCTGCACGACCATCAACAAAGTGTGCGCTTCGGGCATGAAAGCCATCACCCTGGGCGCTCAAAGCATCATGCTCGGCCTCAACGATATCGTGGTGGCCGGCGGCATGGAAAACATGTCGCAGATTCCGTTTTATGTACCCAACGCCCGCTGGGGCTACAAATTCGGCAACGGCGAACTGGTGGACGGCCTAGCGAAAGACGGCCTGACCGATGTGTACAACCAGAAAGCGATGGGCGTGTGCGCCGACGCCACCGCCGTCAAATACCACATCAGCCGCGAAGCGCAGGATGCATTTGCCATTGATTCCTACAAACGCACCGCCGCAGCCACCGACAGCGGCATGCTGAAAACCGAAATTGTACCCGTAGCCATTCCGCAGCGCAAAGGCGACCCGATCCTGCTGACCGAAGACGAGGAGTACAAAAAAGTGAGTTTCGACAAAATCCCGGGCCTGCGTCCGGCTTTCACCCCCGACGGCACCGTGACCGCCGCCAACGCCAGCACCATCAACGACGGCGCCGCCGCACTCATCCTTGCCAGTGCGGAAGCCGTGCAGAAATACGGACTGAAGCCTATCGCTAAAATCCGTGGCTTTGCCGACGCCGAGCAGGCGCCCGAATGGTTCACCACCACACCGACCGTAGCGGCGCCCAAAGCCATGAAAATGGCCGGCGTTCAAGCCTCGGACATTGACTTTTTTGAAGTGAACGAAGCCTTTGCCGTGGTCACGCTCGCGTTCGAGCAGGTACTGGATGTGGCGCACGACAAAACCAACGTGTTCGGCGGCGCCGTATCGCTCGGCCACCCGCTGGGTGCTTCCGGTGCGCGTATCGTGACGACGCTGAACAATGTGCTTCAGCACAAAAACGGCTCGCTGGGTTTGGCCGCTATTTGCAACGGCGGCGGCGGCGCGACGGCTATCGTGATCGAACGCGTTTGAGTTTTTCACCGCAATTGCGCAAGCGGAGAAAGAGTTCTGCTAAAGATCGTGTGAGAAATAAGTTGTTATCTTCGGCCACTCGTTGGGGCTTCGAAAAAAGTGTCACAGAGGCTCACGGAGTTTGAGAGGACACAGAGTTTTTTTCCGATTAAGATTGGACGGATCCCTTCGGGATGACAAAACTCTGTGTCCTCTCAAACTCCGTGAGCCTCTGTGACACTTTTTTTATGCCATGACGGGCAGACAATGTTCACAACTTATTTCTCACACGTTCCTAAATGACTAACCGTTAGTCATTCTTCTCTGTAGTAAAAAAAACAACTTCCACACCTCAAACCAGCCTGTACTCACCAAAGCCGTAGCGGCACACAGGCCAATTTCACCCCAACCCAGGGGGGCCATCTGGAACAAGCCGGTCAGCCAGGGGACAAACAAAACGGCTGCCAGAATACCCGTCGCCACGGCAAGCACCACCCAGATCAGGCGATTTTTAAACCGCAGGGTGCGGGCGATTGTAAATTCAAACGAACGGTTTACCAGGGTCAGGAAAACGTTGGCCATCATCAGGGTCGTGAACACGAACGCACGCGTTTTTTCCTCACTCGCCCCTTGTGCCACGGCGTAGTGGTACAGCGCGAGGATACCCGCCGTGATGACGACTCCCTGCAAGATGCTGATGCCCAGTTCGCGGGCGGTAAACAGGGGCGCATTCGGCGCACGGGGCGCTTTTTTCAGAATTCCGGGTTCGGAGGGTTCATTCTCGTAGGCTATCGCGCAGGTCGGATCCATGATCAGTTCCATAAAAATCACGTGAATCGGCGTCAGCATATGCAGGTACTTCCAGCCAAAGGCCAAGGGTGCCACCACCACAAGCACGATGGGCGTGTGGATGCTGAGGACGTAGCGGATCGCCTTGCGCAGGTTGTTGTAGATGCGGCGCCCCATTTTCAGCGCGGTAACCATGCGCCGGAGGTCGTCGTCGAGCAAAACCATGGAGGCTGCCCCCTTGGCGATTTCGGTGCCGCGCCGCCCCATAGCCACCCCGATTTGGGCGGCTTTCAGGGCCGGGGCGTCGTTCACACCGTCGCCCGTCATGGCGACCACTTCGCCGTTTGCTTTCAACGCTTCCACCACACGCAGTTTGGCGGCAGGAAACATCCGCGCAAACACATTGGTTTTTTCCACGACGGCACGCAGGTCGGCATCGGACATTTGCATGACCTGCTCGCCCGAAACAGCGCCGCCGTTGAGGTGCAGCCCGCTCTGTGCGGCAATGTTGAGGGCCGTTTCCGGATAATCGCCCGTGATCATTTTCACCTGAATGCCGGCATCGTAAAACTGGTTGAACACCGCGCGAATGTTGGGTTTGGGCGGGTCAAAAAGCGCCACTAAACCTTCGAATTCCCAGGGGAACAGGTCCTGATCGTCGGGAAAATCGGGTTTGTCCCAACGGGCAGAAGCCACCCCGAGGATGCGGTAGCCCTTCGAGGCGAGTTCGTGTGTTTTTTTCAAAACAGCCGTGCGCGTGTCGTCGTCCAGGCCTTGGCAAACCAGCAGAATACGCTCGACCGCGCCTTTCGTGGCTACCACCGTTTCGGCAGATTTCGACCGGTGTACATGGGTCATCATCGGCGGCACGCCTCCCAATGGATATTCTTGAACCATGCGAAAATCCGGACGGCGGTCGCGCTTGGTTTGCTCCGAATAGGCCGCGTGAATGGCCTGCTCCATCGCATCGAACGGCTCCGGCTCGCTGGCCCAGACGGCGTATTCGAGGCACCGACCACGTCCGCTGAAATCCACCACCTCGGCTACCGACATCCGGTTTTCGGTGATGGTGCCGGTTTTGTCCAGACAAATGACCGTAGCAGCGCCGAGGCTTTCGACCGTGCGGGGTTGTTTGACCAGGATTTTTTGTTTGGTCATCCGGTACGCCCCCAGCGCCATGAAGGCCGTGAACGCTACCGGAATTTCTCCCGGAAACAAGGCCATTGCAAACGACAGGGAGAAAAGCAACGCAGCAAGGATCGCCCCGACGTAGTGGTAGTTGATGGCAAACACGAGCAAAAACGCCAGCAGTCCTGCCAGTACCATTTGCCGCACAAAGCGGTTGATCTGCATCTGCAGCGGGGTAGGTTCCTGCTCGATGGACTCAATGGACTTGCCCAGTTTGCCGAATTCCGTGCGAACACCTACCGCCTCTACCCTACCCATGCCCAAACCGCCGGCCACCACTGTGCCCTGATACAGGCGGTTTTCGCCTTCGCGGACGGATTTACCGACCGGCAGCGATTCGCCGGTGAGCACGGCTTCGTCCACAGTCAGGTCATTGTGCTGCACCACCACGGCGTCGGCGGGAAGTCGTTCGCCTTCGGCAAACAGAATCAGGTCGCCCACCACAAGTTCTTCCGTGGGAATGGTCGTTTCCACGCCGCGCCGCCGCACGCGCACTTTGGGTTGGGCATACTGTCGCAGGGCTTCCAGGGCGCGTTCGCTGCGGTATTCCTGCACGATTTCGATGGCAATGACAAAGGCGATGGAAACCACCATCAGCCAGGCCTCGGTGGTATCACCGATAGCAAAATATAACCCGCAGGCCACTAGAAGCAGCAAAAAAACCGGCTCCTGAAATACCTCCAGAAAAATATGCCACACCTGCCGTTTGGGGCGCAGGTACAACACGTTGGCGCCGTGCCGGGTACGGCTGGCGCTTACTTCGGCGTCGGTGAGGCCGTCAGGGAGAATGTCGGAACGGGTTGGTGCGGACACTGGATTTTTTGTGATGATGTTCCGGGGGATTTTTTTAAAATCAGAAAAACGTACCTTTGCAGCGTTGTTCTTTGAAGTTTTGGTCCCGTAGCTCAATGGATAGAGCACCTTCCTTCTAAGTAGGCGGTTACTGGTTCGACCCCAGTCGGGATCACAAAACAACACGGCGCAAGTGACAGGATATCGTCGCTTGCGCCGTTATTTTTTACCGTCCAAACCCCGTCAGTACCCGCTCGATGATGGAGCAGCAGTCGTCCAGTTGTGCCTCGGTCATCACGAGGGGCGGAGCAAAGCGGATGATATTGCCGTGTGTGGGTTTGGCCAAAAGACCATTCTCTGCCAGTTCGAGGCAGATGTTCCAGGCGGTTTTGCTGTCTTCCGTATCGTTGATGACCACAGCATTCAGCAGCCCTTTTCCGCGTACGAGTACCAGCAGGTCGGGGCGTTTTTGCACCAGTGCTTCCATGCGCTTGCGGAAAATTTGACCGAGTTTTTCAGCATTTTCGGCCAGGCGTTCGTCTGTTACCACCTTGAGCGCTTCCATTGCCACGGCGCACGCCAGCGGGTTTCCGCCGAATGTGGAGCCGTGCTCGCCGGGTTTCACCGTGAGCATCACTTCGTCGGAGGCCAGTACGGCGCTCACCGGGAATACACCGCCGGAGAGGGCCTTGCCCAGCACCAGGATGTCGGGCTTCACGTCGAAGTGATCGCAGCACAGGAGCCGTCCGGTGCGGGCAATGCCCGTCTGGACTTCATCGGCAATCATCAGCACGTTGTATTCGGAACACAAGGCGCGCACGCCGGGAATGTAGTTGTCGTCGGGCACGACCACGCCGGCTTCGCCCTGAATCGGCTCGAACATAAACGCCGCCACATTCGGATCCTGAAAGGCTTTTTCAAGCGCGGGCAGGTCGTTGTACGGGATAATTTCGTAGCCGGGCATGAACGGCCCGAAGTCCTTGTACGAGGTCGGATCAGTTGAGGCGGAAATGGCCGCCAGCGTGCGCCCCCAGAAGTTACCTTCCACGAACACGATTTTTGCCTTGTTCTCGGGCACGCCTTTCACGCGGTAGGCCCAGTGGCGGGCGAGTTTGATGGCGGTTTCCCCGCCTTCCACGCCGGTATTCATGGGCAATACGCGGTCGTAGCCGAAGTATTGGGTGATAAACTCTGCGTAGGGTCCGAGCAGGTTATTGTAAAAAGCCCGGGAGGTCAGGGTAAGTTTTTGCGCCTGCTCCGTGAGCGCTCGGATGATGCGCGGGTGGCAGTGTCCCTGGTTGACGGCGCTGTAAGCCGACAGAAAATCGTAGTAACGTTTGTCTTCGACATCCCAGACAAAAACGCCTTCGCCGCGGGACAACACAACCGGAAGCGGGTGATAATTGTGTGCGTTGTAGCGGTCTTCGAGTTCCATCAGTTCGGCGGAGGCCGTAGCGGTAATAGTCATGGTGTGGTGGTGTGGTTGCGTGATTGAGCGTGCAAATGTACGCCCAATCACGCAATCGCACTACCCCGTCAGTCGCGCACGGGTTTGCGGTAACGGCCCCATGAAAACCCGAAGCGGAGTGTAGCCTGCCCGTAGGCGCCCGACAACTGCTCGTCGGAAAGGCTGATGTTGCTGTCGGTCACAAAGCGGTAGCCGCCTTCGAGCACGAGGTGAAACCAGCGCAACAAATTAATTTCCACCCCGGCAGAGGGCTGAATGACAAAAATCCGGTCTTCGCCTTCGTTAGCGAATCGCACGGTTCCGCGGCCCGCATCCACGTTGATGACCGGGTGTACGGCGCGAAACTTCTGGAAACCGTAGCCGAGGCTGACCGTCCGCCAGCGGATGTCGAAGGGCTGGCTGGTCTGGTTGTCCCACAGGATATTGTCGCTCAGGTCGTACCCGCCAAGGCCGATGGTCAGGGCTTTGCCGAATTCCAGGCCGAAATGCCAGCCGTACACATAACTGTTTGTGTTGCCGAAACGGGTCATCTGGTGTTTGGTGCCGGCCCATATTCCCGAAAAACCGAGGTTGCGGGTGCCGAGCACGGTTTCTTCATTTTGAGCAAATGCAGAAAGAAACATCAGGGAAAAGGCGGCGGAAAGCAGGGAGGTTTTGATGCGCATGGCTGTCGTTGTTTTGAATGGTGACCAAAAAATTCAATTGCCCAACCGACACCGGAGGCAGCAAAATGGTTGCACGGCCGGGACTTGGCAGCGGCAACATTTTGCATTTTCAAAACTACCTCTTAACGCACGTTAACCAAACTCAGGAGCGGCGCAGGATGGCGGCGGAGAGCAACGTAACGGCCAGCCCGACCGGGAACGGTTCCAGAAATGTGAAGGCTATCTTGACCAGCGGGTTTTTGTACATCTCCTTGAACTGCTCCATTTCTGCGGTTTTTTCGGCAATTTTCTCTGCCGAAGCCCCACCGGCCTGAAGTTGCTGAATCATAAACTCCGAATACTTGTCCATGAAGTCGGTCATCAGCGTGTTCGACACCACAAACCAGGTGGCCACATAAATTGCACAAGAAATGAGTGTGATCATCAGTCCCACCTGAAAAGCCTTCCCGAATGAAATCACGCCTGAAGCAACCTGGTCGCGGTAAGCCCGCACGCCGAAAAAGACAAACAACATACTGAGCACAATACCGGTGTAGCCGAAAACTTCGCCATGGGAGAATCTGCCGGGGTCGTTGCCGAGGTAAAGGGCCATGCAAAACATCATAACGGCGCCCACAGCGCCGGAAATCAGACCGTACTTCAGAATCAAATTTTTCATAGATCAAAACATTAGGTAAACAGATGGGGCAAAGGACGGTGGGCGGACGAAGGGCGGCTTCATACTTTCGGGTGATTTCCACACCGGACGCCTCAATCATGCTTTTGGGTGAGCGGCGCGATCAGTCCCAATGCCCGCGCGCGTTCCACGGCTTGCGTGCGGCGCTGGGCATCCAGTTTGGAAAACAGGTTGGACGTGTGCGTTTTCACCGTGTTCAGGGAAACGAACATCTGTGCGGCAATTTCCTGGTTGCTCAAGCCCCGGGCGATGAGTTGCAGCACTTCGTACTCGCGTTGTGTGATGCGGTATTGGGCCAGCGTGCGTTCCAGTGCAGCGCCGTCGAGCGGTGGAAGGGGCGCATGCGCCGTTGTTCCAGTTTGCCGAACCACCCCGCGACGCCCCAGCCAAAGGCCGATAACCGCAAAAACTACCGCAATCAGGCCCAGGTACAGTTCAAACGCGTGATCCACCACCAGCAGCCGGTACCGGACGGTTTGCAACGACGCCAGCAACAGACCCAGGGCCAGGCCGTACAACAGGATGGTTCGGAATGGAAATATCTTTGGCTGTTCCACGGAGCAAAAATGAAAAAAGCCGTCCGGGTTCCGAACGGCTTTTTTTTTGAAAATCACAAAAACCGGATCAGGGTTTTACTACCACGAGGCGCTTGGTGCCGATGATCGTGCCTTTGCGATTAACTAAACTGTAGAGGTAGGTGCCCTTGCTGAAATTTTCCAGGTCAACCGAAACGAGACGTTTACCGGATGCCTGGAAGGTGTCTTTCCAAACCACTTTACCTACGATGTTGAAAATCTTGAGCGTGTACTCGTCTGAAGGCAGGTTGTTGCACTCAAAGCGCACCCAGTCAATGGCCGGATTGGGCTGTGCCAAAACACTGGCCGTACCGGGCGCTTCTGTCGGTTCAGGCGTGGAGGTAAGCACGGCTATGTTTTTGAAGCGAACATTCTGGATCGTGTCGAGGGTAAAATTTGCGGTCACTGCCGCCAGTTCTTCCTTGTGTACGTCGCTCAGGAAGCGGTAGGTGATGGTGGAATCGGCGCCGAGAAGGTTTTCAAAACCGCTACCCCCGAGAAACGAGGTGATGTCAATCCAGGTGCCAAAAGGCGGAACCACTACGATACGCGCCTCCATGATGGTGGTCGTTTTTTCCACCTGCTTTTCCCGAAGTACCGGCAGGGGCATGGACAATCCCGGAATTTTCAGGCTGCCCCAGGCATCCACAGTATCCGCTTGTGTCTGGTTCACGCGCACGCGAATGGAATCAATGAATTGCCCGCCCGGAACCCCGGCCAGCAGACTGTCGAAAAACGGTGGCAAGTCATTTACGGAGAATGGGATCGTCAGGTTATAGGTGCCGCCATTGGTTTTTCCGTAGGTCAACGGTGCGGTGCGGTCTACCAGCGGAGGCGAGAAGCGACCCAGGGCATTCGGCGCAAACGGAAGTGCTGCGCCTGCGGTGAAACCCATCAGTTCCACTTTGGTAGCGGTGACATTGTAGTACGTTTCGGCGCCACCTTGTGCCTTGGTCAGCAAGTCTGCTCCGGGAAAAGAAGCGGAACTGCTTCCCTGGTTGGGCGCCAGAAAGATAGTTTGAGTGGTTTGGCCGAATTTAAGCCCGGAAAAATCCCAGAGTTGATTGCCGCCGGCCGGTGTAATGAAGTTGATCGCCGGAGAAGGATCGAGGTCTATGGCATATCGGAAGGTGTCGCCCACTACCGGGAAGGTGGCAGCCGAGACGGTAATTTGCGCTGAAGCATGCAGGTTCAGGGCGGAAAGTAAAACAAGTAGCATTCTCTTCATTGGATTGTAGATGCTAAAATAAGTTTGTGAGATGGAGGTGCTTCTCTTGGTATGTTTGCTCCAAAGGTACGGCTCTTTTGCCCGAATATTAAAGCGGCAAAATTTGCAATAGACGACATAGGTCGGCAACAGTCAAAACCGGGCCGTCAAAGCGCCTGCAATTCGACCAATTTCCGGTAAATACCGCCTTGCGCCAGCAAACTTTCGTGTGTGCCGCGTTCCGCGATTCGACCTGCATCCAGCACGATGATTTCGTCGGCATGTTGCACCGTGCTCAGGCGGTGGGCGATGACAAGCGCCGTGCGGTTCTGCAAAAGCCGGTCGAGGGCGGCCTGTACCAACTGCTCTGATTCGCTGTCGAGCGCCGAGGTTGCCTCATCAAGAATCAGAATGGGCGGATTTTTCAGCAAAGCGCGCGCGATGGTCAGGCGTTGCCGCTGTCCTCCGCTCAATTTGGAGCCGCGGTCGCCAATGTTGGTGTCGTAACCTTCCGGCAGCATGGCGATAAACTCATGCGCATTTGCCGCCCGGGCTGCTGCCTCAATGTCGGCATCGGTGGCCGTTTCGTTGCCAAAGGCTATGTTGTTCCGGATGCTGTCGTTGAACAGAATGGCCTCCTGACTCACGATGCCCATGAGCGCGCGCAGGTCGTACTGCCTGAACATCCGGATGTCGGCGCCGTCGAGCAGGATATGGCCGCCGGTCACATCATAAAACCGGGGCAGAAGGTCGGCTATGGTACTCTTGCCCGCCCCCGAAGCGCCAACCAGGGCCACAATTTTGCCGCGCGGCAAAACGAAACTGATGTTGTCAAGCGCCGTTCGCTCCGCATTCCAGTAGCGAAACGAAACGTTTTGAAACTCGATTTTATCCTGAAATGCGGACAATGGCTTCGTTTGCTCGCCGTCCTGAATGTGCTCCGGTGCATGCAGTACCGCCTCCACGCGCTCCAGTGCACCCAGGCCTTTCCTGATGCTGTACGAGGCACTGCTCAGGTGCTTGGCCGGCTCAATGATGTTGTAAAACGCGTACAAAAACGTGATAAATGTAGCCGCCGAAATATCCCCGGAAAACACCTGCTTCGATCCCACCCACAAGATGACCGACACCGCTACAATGCCCAAAAACTCAGACAAGGGCGAGGCCAGGTCCCGGCGTTGACTAAGCCGGGTGAGCGTCCGGGCGTACCGGGTATTTTCCCGGTCGAAGCGGTTCCATTGCCAGGTCTCTGCATTGAAACCCTTGATGATCCGCAGCCCGCCGAGCGTTTCCTCCACCACAGCGCCGATTATGCCCATGCGGGTTTGCACTTCGCCTGACTGCTTCCGCAAAGACCGGCCCACACTTCCGATAATAAGCCCGGAAAAAACCAGCAGTCCAAGTACAAAAACCAGCAATTGCGGGGCGACATAAATCATAAAACCCAGGCTCCCCAAAATCACGATCGGCTCGCGGGCTACCGCTTCCACGACTCCGATGATGCTGCCCTCCACTTCCTGCACATCTACCGAAATCCGGCTCATCAGGTCGCCTTTGCGCTTTTCAGAAAAGTAGGACAAGGGCAGGTCGAGTATTTTCCGGATCAGTTTGTTGCGCAAATCGCGCACGATTCCGTTCCGAACCGGCGCCAGAAAGTACAGGGAGAGGTATCGGAAAAAGTTTTTCCCGAAAAAGGCCAGCACCAGAAAGGCACACACAATCAGAAGGGCTTCTGCCCGCCCGTGTTCCTGAATCAGGTTGGTGAAATAGGTGTTTACCTGCTGCTCAACCGCCTGAAAACCGCCTGATTTGGCAGCGGGCGTCTGCAGAACAACGTTTTCCTGCCCCGGCGTACTGAACAAAATCTGTAGAAACGGCTGGAGCACGGGGATGCTCACCACCATGAACAGCGACATCAGCAGGTTGCTGACGATGGCAAAAACCAACAACTTCCTGTACGGAAGAAAATATCGGAGAAGTCGGAGAATCATGTTCAGGACGAATGGGGCTGTGGAGTTGCCGGCTTACGAGGAGTGCGAAGCGAGCAGCAGGCGCAGTTTTTCCGTAGCCAATGCCCGGTGGCTGATGCGGTTTTTCACCTCTTCGCCGAGTTCGGCAAAGGTGTGGTCGTAGCCTTCGGGAATGAAAACCGGATCGTAGCCGAAGCCACCTGTGCCGCGTTTTTCGGAAGCAATCCGGCCCGGGCAAATACCTTCGAGCAGGATTTCCTTTCCGTCCGACACCAGTGCGATGACCGTGCGAAACTGCGCACGGCGATTAGAATTTCCGTCCAGCCTGGCCAATAACAGGGCAATATTAGCCTCGGGGTCGCGGGCTTCACCGGAAAATCGTGCCGTATGCACCCCCGGAGCGCCGTCAAGCGCTGCCACTTCCAGGCCCGTATCCTCTGAAAAACAGTCGAATCCGTATCTGGTTTTCACATACCGCGCCTTGAGCAGGGCATTCCCTTCGAGAGTCGGCTCCGTTTCCTCAATTTCTTCCACACAACCGATGTCCTTCAGGGTGGAAACGCGGTAAGCGCCACCGAGTATCTGCTCGATCTCGCGGGCCTTGTGCGGGTTGTTGGTGGCAAAAACCAGATGTTGCATATCGTCCGGGTTGAGCGGGATTAACGGGTTGAGCGGGTTTAACGGGTTGAGCGGGACTGAGTTACTAAAAAAAGTCCGAAGAGGCGCCATCCACGAAGGCAGGGTACAGCCCTGCATGAAGCCACTACCGGAAGAAATAAGCCCTTAAAGAGCGGCATAGTATGCGAGGTGAAGTCTGCGGGAGGCTATGACGCCCTTTCAGGGCTTAGCCCACGATGACGTTGACGAAGGCAGGGCTGTACCCTGCCTTCGTGGATGGCGCCCCTTCAGGGCTTTCTTAGTGCATCCCATTCCCGCTCAACCCGCTTAACCCGCTCAACCCGTTAAACCTCTTTTATCGCATTTTGGGTTGACGACGTTTGCCGCCGCCGGCCCGGAAGCCGCCGCGGCCCATCATGCCCAACATGCTGGGGTTCATGGCCTGGCCCATCTGCTTGAGTTGTTTTTCCAGTTCTTTCACCTGATCCTTCAGCATCCCTTCGGTGATGTTGAGTTTTTTGATGTCGTTCAAGTGGTTCTGGGCAGCCACCTTGTTGTTTTTCGAGGCGGCAATCATGGCCAGTTGGAGCATCGCGGCGCCGCGCTCGTTGTCGGAGGGTAACCCGGCGTCGAGCGCCTGTTTCAGCCATTTTTCACCGGTTGCAAAGTCTTTCTTTTGCAAAGCCAGCGCGCCGTGGGTCATCAGGTACACGCCTTTGTAGCCTACAAGCAGAATTTTCGGGAAAAACGTGAGTTTAAGCCGCTCCTCCGCTTCCTGAAACCGGCTTTGGCTGAGCAACATATTTGTGGACATGATGGTGCCAAGCATCAGGTAACCGGCCAGCATGAACACACCGATCAGCAGAAAGGGGAAACCGTACCAAAATCCGAAAAAAGACCACAGCGCGATACCGCCGAGTATCCCGCCAACGATCAGTGCAAAACGCAAATAGATATTTATCGTGAACATAGTTGTGCTATTTCTAAAAAGCCCGCAAAAGTACACAAAACCCGATCTGCCCACAGAAGGTTGTCAGGTTTTTTAGGCCATTGATTATTGGTTGCGAAGCACGATGAGGCCATAAAACGTGCCCGGTTGGAACTCCACCGTCACCTTCGGGTGGCCCTGATCGATTTGTACTTCCAGGTTGAAATTAATGTTGGTGCCGTTGTCGTAGCGAAGTGTCGAACGGCTTTCACCGACCGGACGCAAATAATCGGGCCGCGACAGGCAGTACGGGAAATTGGCGCCGGTAAACACCTCCACGTCGCCGTTGGGCAGCGGGCGCAGATACAGGTTGGCCCGCGCATTGTCGCGCTCGGCAGTCAGCCACGTGACACCGGGCAGCAGGTAAAAATACCGCCGGTTGGTGTTGATTTTTTCCGCATTCACCAGCACATTTTCCTCAAAAGGCGCAAGGCACCAGTTGGTTTCCGGCGACTTCCCTTCGGGCGGACGGGCTGAACTGAACTGAAACGCCGGGCCGGACGAAGCAGCGTCCGACCCGGTGTTTTCTCCCATATTCCCGCCGCCACAACCGGAAAACAAGCCGATCGCAAACAGGAACAGGACAAGGTGTTTGTATTCAATACGCTGCATGACTCCGTTTACATTTTCCAGTCTAATCGCAGGGTGTAGTTGCGCGGTCCTTCAAGCAATGCCGGCCGCAAGGAATACGCTTCGTTGAGCAGGTTGCCCACAATGGCGCTGACTTTCAGGTGCTTGCCGATTTTACGCGAAGCGCGCAGGTCAAGTACCGTGAAGCCGTTATTGTTTTTGTTCCGAAACGACTGAACGCCCGGAATAAACGCTTCAAACACCGCATCCACGGCCTCCATGTGGCTGTTGTACTGCACCGCCGCGCCGAACGACCACCCTGAAATGGCGTATTCAGCGTCAAACTTGAACATGTTCCGGAAGCGATACTTCAGCACATTTTTATTGATGGAGGTTTTGTAGGTAGCCTGGTCAAACGCTTCACCCTCCGCGAGCCGATAGATTGGGTCAATCGTGGTCAGTCCGGTCAGCAGGTACAGCGTGCCCGGGCCGATTTGCCCCTGCCCCATCACCGATACTTCAAAACCGCTGACACGGGTGTTTCCGATATTTTTGGACTTGAATACGATGGCCGGAAACACACGGTCCAGATCGAACTCCATCATGTCGGTGTATTCGGAAATAAAGCCGGTCACATCCACAAAACCCTGGAATTTGCCGAGTGCAAAGCCTTGTTTCACACCCAGTTCAGCCGTCCAGCCGGTTTCGGAAATGAGGCGCGGATTGGGCGCCACGCGACCAATACCGAAACCGGTGTCAATGAATTTTTCGGCAATAGTGGGATAACGGTACCCTTGTCCCCAGGACGCCCGGAAAAACGTGCCTTTGCCCACCTGATAATTTGCCCCGATGCGGTACACCGGTTTGCCCTCGCGGGTGATTCCGCCGGGTATCGTGTCATATTCGGTGGGACTAACCTGAATGACTTCCGGGCTGGTCAATATGTTGCGCTCGTAGCGCACACCGCCGGAGAGGTTGAGCCGATCGAAGGCCTTCCAGTCTAATTGCAGGTAACCCGCGTAGTTCTGGGTGTTGTAATCGCCGCGGTACAATTCAGCGGAAATAGTCGTGTAAATTGCCACTAACCCGGCTGTGGCTACCAGGCCGATATTTTCCATAGGGCGCTGGTACTGGTATTCGCCGTAGAGCATGCGGCTGTCGTTGCCCTGGTCGCCGCTGTTGTTGTTGTGCACATAGTAGTAGCGGCCCAGGAATTTGTGGCGATTTCCACCGCGGTCGAAGTATTGCACCGTGGGATCCACATTGAAACGCAGGCGGCCCAGACTCGCGCTCGACGAGCCGCTTCCGGGCAGGAAAACACCGGTGGAGTCGTTGGCCCAGGTAAAAAACGAGCCGCTTCGACCGAAGTTGAAATTGGAGTTCAGGCCGATAGACAACCGGTCGTTGACGCGAAAGCGGATATTTGGCGTGATGCGTCCGTAGCGGGCGTAGGTGTCTTTGTTGTAACTGTCGCGGTACAAGCCGTAAGCGCCGAGCACAAAATCCCATTTGCCCTCCTTGCGGCGGTGGGCAAAACTGAAACCTGTTTCGATGGGCATGCGGATGTACCCCGTATCGGGATCGCCCCACCATTTCATCCGTTCGTCTTTGGGGGCGCCCCAAACCTGACTGAAAAGGGCCACGTCGGTTTCCGGCTTGTCGCCGGCAAACCGCGTGCGGATGTTGATGATGCCGTTCATGGCCGAGGAGCCGTACAGCGCGGAGGCGGCGCCTTTGAGCACTTCGATCTGGCTGATGTTTTCCACCGGGAAGTCGGCCCAGTTCGGGAACCCGGCGTCCACCTGGAGGGCCGGAATATCGTCCACCAGCATGAGCACACGGGTACCTGCGCCGTAGGAAAAGCCTGCGCCGCCGCGGATACTGGCCTGCCCGTCGAGCACGCTCACACCGGGAATTTTGATCAAAGACTCGTCTACCTGCGAGGAGTTGACGTTTTCGAGCAGGCGCGGGCGCAGCACATCAAGCGAGACAGTGACCTCGCCCAAAGGTTTTTCAAATTTGCCGGCCGTCACGGTAGCCTGCTGGAGCAGGTTGTCGGCATCGCTGAGTTGCATGTCAAGGGTGAAGGACTGCCCACCCACGAGGCGGACAGTATACTTGCGGCCCTCGTAGCCGGTGTAGGAAAACGTGACTTCGTAACTTCCGGGCGGCAACTGGATTTTATACTGCCCGTTGAGGTCGGTGGCGGCGCCGATTCCGCCGGCGCGCACGGTAACGCCGGGGAGCATTTCACCCGACGCGACATCGGTCACGGTTCCTTGTAGTGTGGCGTTTTGGCTGAAAAGAGAAGCAAAAAAAAGAGAAAAGAACAGGGTAAGGAGGTGGCGCATACAATTCGGTGTACGGTTTGGTGAATGTAATGCCGAGCGCGAGGGATTAGATTGTTAAAGCGGGCGTAAAAGTACGTTTTTTTGCCACGGCGACAACCGGCGTTGCATTTTGCTAAAAGCCGCCTTAAATATTTAATTGACAACTTCTGTGTAGCGTCTGTGCCTTTAGTCTGTGAACGTCTGCGTAAAATGTATCGCGTTCGGCATCATGCTCAGAATAAGTCGCACAGACGCAATACAGACTATAGGCACAGACGCTACACAGAAATTGCCATCAAATAATTTGTAGCACATACTCACCTGTGAAAAAAGCAAAAAAGCACCCGAAAACACGCACCTTACGCCCGGAATTTGGCAGACAAAAGACGAGACACAACTTTTTTCAATGGTCAAACAATTCGAACCCAACAACAACTGGCGCAAAACCGCCGCCGCGATTTACCGGAAACCCGTAGATTCCAAAATTTTCGGCACCGTGGATCTCGACGTCACCGAACTTGAGGCGTTTGTACTGGAAAAACGGAAACAGGGCCTGCGCATCACCCTCATGCACCCGCTGATTCTGTTCATGGCACGCGGGATCAAAAACGAAGTGCCTGAACTGAACTGCTTTGTCCGCCGCGGCAACATCATCGCCCGCGAGCATGTGGATGTGTCCGTGAGCGTGCTCGTCAAAGGCGGCACACAAATGGGCGTGGTAATGGTGCCCGCCGCCGAAACCTTGTCGCTTGCCGAACTGGCCGACCTGCTGGCCCGCGAAGTACCGCTGGCGCGAAAAGGCAACACCGGGAAAGCAGCCGATCCGACCAAATTGGTGGCCTCCATCCCCTGGCCGTTTCGCACCTGGTTTGTCGGCCTGGCCAAATGGCTGTCCATTGACATGGGGGTTTCACTTCCGGGCCTGGGACTGACGCCGGAGAAGTTCGGCACCTTTGTGTTTTCCAATCTGGGAAGTATCGGGCTGGATGTAGGCTACCCCGCCCTTTTCCCCGCCTCCAACGTCGGCATGGTGCTCAACATGGGCAATGTAATTTCCAAACCAATGGTCGTCGGCGACCAGATCGTACCGCGCAGGATGTTGAGCCTCAGCGCCGCACTGGATCACCGGATTGTGGACGCTGCGCATGTCGGAGTCATGTTCCGCTACATCAAAGAAGCGATCAAAGGGCCTTTTGATCTATAAACTCCAATCGTATCGTAACGCAGACCTTCCAGGTTTCAAAAACCTGGAAGGTCTGGGTACCATAACCAACCTGAAACTCTCAAACCCGAAACCCTCAAACCAACTCCATCTCGATCTGCCGCCGGGATAAATCCACCGACGTCACCCGCACCTGCACCTTATCACCCATTTTGATCACATGGCCGGAGCGGCGGCTTCTTGCCCGGAGGTTGCCTTCTTCGATGAAGTAGGTATCCGACAGGTTTCGGAACTCCACAAGGCCTTCCGCCAGCGAGCCGGGAAGTTCTACGAAAAAGCCCCGGTCAATCATGCCGCTCACATAGCCCTCGAACACTTCGCCAAGGTGGCGGCGCAGCAGTTCGGCTTGTTTGTACTTGATGCTCTCGCGTTCGGCGTCGGCGGCTTTTTTTTCCTGCGTGCTGATGTGTTTGCACTGTTCCTCCAGTTTGGACTTGTCCATACGAAAATTACGCCCGTCCAGATTGCGCTCCAGCAGCCGGTGTGCCAGCACGTCGGCATAGCGGCGGATCGGGGAGGTAAAGTGCGTGTAGTGCGAATAGCCTAACCCGTAGTGTCCGATGTTGTTGGCGGAATAAACAGCCTTGGCCATCGTCCGGATCGCAAGTGGTTCCAGCACTTTCAGGCGGTCGTCTTTTTGGGCTGCGCGCATGAGGGCGTTGTACGATTCGGCAATTTGTTTGGGCGTAGCCACTTTCATCGGATGGCCCATTTCATAGGCGAAACGCGCAAATTCGACCACTTTTTCCATGTTCGGCAGGTCGTGTACCCGGTAAATAAATGGGAATTCCCGTTGCGCCTCGCCTTTTTTGTCCATGTACAGGGCGACTTCCTTGTTGGCCAGCAGCATGAAATCTTCGATGAGCAGGTGTGCATCCTTGCGCTCTTTCACGTATGCTTCAATAGGGCTGCCGTCCTCATCCAGCCGGAAACGCACCTCTTCGGTATCGAACCCGATGGCCCCGTTGCGTTCACGCTCTTTGCGCATGGCTTTGGCGAGGCGGTCGAGCGTTTCCACCGCCCATTCCAGTTGCGGGTAAATGGTCAGTTGGCGCAGGCCCTCTGCCGGTTGACCGTCGAGGATGGTTTGGGCTTCTTCGTAGGCGAAGCGTTTGGCGGAATGGATCACCGTTTTGCCAAACCAGCGCGACACGATTTTATTTTTGGAATCAAAAACAAACACTGCCGAAAAGGTAAGCCGGTCGGCAAATGGCACAAGAGAGCACAGGTTGTTCGAGAGTTTTTCCGGCAACATCGGGTTCACACGATCCACGAGGTACACCGAAGTGCTGCGGCGGAGCGCCTCCTGGTCGAGCGGCGTGCCGGGCTTGAGGTAGTGCGTCACGTCGGCGATGTGGACGCCGATTTCGAGATTTCCGTTTTCCAACTGTTGAATGCTGAGCGCATCGTCGAAGTCCCGGGCGTCTTCGGGGTCAATGGTGAACGTGAGCACGTCGCGGAAGTCGCGGCGGCGCTCGATTTCCTGGGGCGAAATGGTATCCGGAATGGCTTCGGCTTCGGCCATGGCTTCTTCAGAATGCACGAGTTCAAATCCGGCGTTGATCAGGATTTTTTTCATCTCGAAATCATTCCCGCCTGCCTCTCCCAGGGTCTGCGTCACTTTGCCGATCGGCACCCGGCCCTTGCCTTCCTGCCAGTCGGTGATTCGAACAACTACTTTTTCACCGTCACGCGCATCGGTACAAGCCTCAAGCGGCACGTAAATGTCCACCGGCATGTTCGGATTGTCGGGCAACACAAGGGCATATTTCCGGCTTTTGCGCAGGGTGCCGATGAAAAACTCGTTGGCGCGCTTGAGCACACGAAGCACTTCGCCTTCGGGTTTGCGTTCGGGGCGGTCGCGGCGGCGGGGCTGGGGCGGAAATAAGAGCACACTCACGGTATCGCCGTTCAATGCGCCGTTGACATACTTCGGGGCAATGTACACGTCGGTGTCCAGTGTGTCCGAAATCACGTAGGCAGCGCCGGTGCGAGTCATATCTACCCGGCCTTCGATCACTTTTTGCTGGGTTACAGCGCTGCGCCGCAGCGGAGCGTTCTTCTTTTCGGATTGTGGCGCAAGTGTCTTTTTGGGTTCGGGTTCGGGCATGGTCAGGCGCTCAAGCGCAATGCCGAATTTTCCGTCTTTGTACTCCATCACGGAACCGGCAAGCGTCAACTGGTACAGCGCATGTTCGACGGAATCCCGATTGTTTTCAATCTGAAGGATGCCCGCCAGTTGCATCGGGGCGTATTGCTTTTTGGGTTGGGTAAGTAGATACTTGAGGAGTTCGATTTGCAGGTTTTTGGCGGTCAACTTTTTGCCGCCCTTCTTTTTCTTTTTGGTCATACATTAAAAAAATTGGCTCCTGTGCGGAGCGGGGTAAGGTGTTGGTTTGTTTTGCAATGCCGATAAAACGCGGCGCCCGGGTAAAAAGTTGCCGGGCGTACATTTGCGAATCCTTAACCAGGGCAGGACAACCTGAAGACCTGTTCTGCCGTTTGTGGCCATAACAAAGCATTCAGAAACATGCGATTTATGAAAAACCTGCTGTTTTTTTTCGTTTCGATAGCCGTTTCCCTCGGGGCAAATGCCCAAACCACTGCCGCACCCGAAAAGCCCGATCCCGAGGCTAAAAAAGTGCTCGACCGCGTGCGCAAAAAATACGAAGGCTACAAAACGCTCGAAGCCGCGTTTTCCATCACCAGCGAAGTACCCGGGCAAGCAAAAGACGTGCAGAAGGGAACCGTAGCCCAGGCCGGCGACAAAAAATTTCGGCTCGACATGGACCAGCAAATCATCGCCAGCGACGGCAAAACCACCTGGGTGTACCTCAAGGGCAACAAGGAAATCCAGATCACCGACACCGACCCCAACGGCGAAAGCGGGTTTCTGACCCCGCGCGATCTGTTGAAACGCTACCAAAAAGGTGATTTTCTGTACGCCATTACCGACAAGGTATCGGAAAAAAACCGCGTGCTGACCCAGATCGAGTTCAAGCCGACCGACAAAAAATCGGAGTACTCAAAACTCCGTATCAGCGTGGATGAAAAAACCTCGGCTATCGAAAGCATTCGCGCATTCGCCAAGGACGGCTCCCGGTACCATTTTGAAATTACCCGCCTGACGCCGGGCAAAAAATTCCCGGACACGCACTTCCAGTTGGACGCCAAAAACTACCCCGGCGTGCATGTGGAAGATTTGCGGATGTGATCTACTTCGGGATGATCTCCGTTTTTTCCCCGAAGTAGTGCGCGAATTTGGCCAGTTCTTCAGCCATATCCTTGTTCTGCGTGGCACGCAGGTAGGTCTGGCTCAGCGAACGCAGAATCTGGTACATAAAACGATCCATTTCCTGCACCTGCATTTCCTTGGTCCAAAGGTCAATGCGTAGCGTGTCGCGGTGCTCCTTGTCGAACAGCGCCACAGCCATGGCCTTGCATTCGTCCATCTTGCCGCCCTGGTGCATATCGGTGGCCGACCACTCGATGCGGGTGGGCACCCGTTCCTTGTCTAGGCTCACGCGGATCGTGATGTCGCTTGTTTTTTCGATTTCGTTCGATTCCATAGTTGTTGAAATTCTGTGTCCGACTTTGGGCAGCAAAAGTAGGGTGTCGCCCGGGAAGAAAAAACGGCGTTCGGCAGGAAGCCAAACGCCGTTCTGAAATTATGCACAGAGGCTCTTAGTTGAGCAGGGCTTCAATTTTGCTCTGAAGAGCCTGCTTGGTTTGCATCCCGACTATTTTTTCTTTCAACTCGCCGTTTTTGAACAGGAGGAAGGTCGGAATACCGCGCACGTTGTACTCGGTAGGCACCTCCGGATTGTCGTCTACGTTGAGTTTGCCGATTACCGCGCGGCCGTTGTATTCGGCGGAAAGGTCATCTACGATGGGGGTCATCATGCGGCAGGGGCCACACCATTCCGCCCACAGATCAATCAGGGTCACTTTGTCGCTTTGGAGCACTTCCTGCTTGAAGTTAGCATCCGTAAATTCGTAAGCCATCGCTGCTAAAATAATTTAAGAAGGAATGAAGAATCAGGTTTTTTACAAGTGGCAGATGAAACAGCCTGCCGTAAATTTGGTTGCAAAGTTAAGGCGCTTTGTTTCGCCGTGCCTGCCGGGGTGGTAAAAATGTCCGGATGAAAACATCAGGAAAACAGGCTACTCAACCAGCCGGTCAATTCGTCGAAGAACGCCAACAACAGCAGGGGTTTGAACACGATCGGAAAGATAAAGCCGAACACCGCCCCGTAAAAATGCGCTACGTGGTCAATACCGTCGCCACCGCGGTCGGCCTCGCGGGACGAGTACCACAAGTAAAAAATCCCGTAGATGAATCCCGGGATGTCTATTGGGATAAACATAAAATTTAAATCCATAGTCGGCTGCAACAGAATAGCGGCAAACAACACCGCCGATACGGCCCCGGAGGCCCCGATACTGGCAAAACTTTGCACGTCCCGGTACCGGTAGTACGTGGCCAGCGATGCCGCCACGATGGCCAGCAGGTAAAAAAACAGGTAAAAAAACGCCCCTACTCCCGGGAACAACACGCCAAACCACTCCTCCACCACCCCGCCGAAAATGTACAGGGTGAACATATTGAACAGCAGGTGCATGTAGTCGCCGTGCAAAAAACCGCCGGTTAGCCAGCGGTAGTACTCGCCGCTGCGGGCTTCGGCGTAGGGCCAGTGTTTGCATTTGTAAAACAGGTCGGAATTGCTGAATGCCGCGAGCGAAAACAGCACGGTGAAGCCGATAATCAGAAAGGTTATGGTCATTATTCGTTGTGGTATGGTTCGTTACGCAGGATCGTCATGGCGCGGTACAGTTGCTCCAGAAAAAACAGCCGCACCATTTGGTGCGAAAAGGTAAGGCGGCTCAAAGAAATCTGCGCGTTGGCCCGGGCGTAAATCTCCGGCGAAAACCCGAATGCCCCGCCGATGAGAAACACCAACCGCCTACCGGGTGCGCTCAGGCGCTGCTCCAGCCAGCGCGCCAGTTCGACGGAACTGTACTGGTGGCCGCGCTCGTCAAGGAGCACGAGGTAGTCATCCGACCCAAGTTTAGCCAGCACCATTTTCCCTTCTTCCTGCTTCAGCAAATTCCCGTCGGTAGATTTCACCCGGGCATTCGGCAGCAGCACCCAGGTGAACGGCAGGTAGTTTTTCAGCCGTTTTTCAAAAATGCCGATTCCGGTGTCGAGATATGGCTCCGAGGTTTTGCCGATGGCCCAAACTTCAACTTTCATGTGCGATGCATTTACACTTCGCCCGGCACGGGCAAAGCGGGAATTCTTTTGGGTTTGGGGAAAATTTCAGCCAGTTCGGCAGGCAGAGTTGTTCTGTCCGGGAAACGCCCAACCAAGCCGGAAACAATCGTTTTGGCCAATTCGGCCTGACCCTTGTACACCAAACCGATGAGTTGTTCACGCACATACCCGGAAGCCTGTTTTCCGAAGTGATCGGCCAGATACGTAGCCAGGCTGTCGAGGTACATATCCCGCACAAAACCGGCGTGCGCAGGCCCGAACAGGTGTTCGTACTGCCGAAGCAAATTGAGGTCGCCGTGTTTTTTCAACAATCCGGTCAACGCATCGAAATCACCTTCAGCTGCCAGTACCTGTGCGATTTTGGCTTCATCACCCGCCTTTTGCAACTCTTCCAGCAACCTTGCTACCTCTCCAGGCCATTCCGGCCCTGCCACTATTTTCAGGCGCTGAAGCACCGACTCCAGCCCGTGTTGCCTGTACCGCTGCCGCAAATAAGCCGTGTGCCGGGGCCGGTCGCCGGCTTTTTCGGCGGCCAGAAGCAGCATATCCTCCAGTTCGCGGCGTTGTCCCGGCCCGAACAAGTTATTTTCCAAAAAATATTCCCCGGCGATGAGGGCGGCTTCCCAGTAATGGAGCCGGTGCAAGGTGGCTATGGCGTCTTTGATCTGCGCCGGCCAGGCTACGTATTCCCGCAGCACCCGCAATGCAGCCTCGGGCAATTTGCGCTGCGCGAGGCCGGCAAGAAAAAGGTGCAACACTACCGGAGGTGCGGGTGTGGCAGCCTGGTCAAACACCGTTTGTACATCGCCGAAAAAAGTACTGTCGGAGGCTTCGGAGGCTAAAAACGGCACAATAAGTTCTTCGGCCCAAGGTGCCCCCGGTTCCGGCAGGAGCAGGTAGTCGAGCAGAAATTTCCGGCGATTTTCACGAAGTTCGGGCGACAGGTATTCGGCAGACAAATCAAGGAGGCGCTTCAACACCCCTCGAATATGGCGCAGCAATCGTTCCCGGGATGCCCCGGTGGATTTAGGCACCACTTGCCTTGTCCGCTGCAATACCGCCGCTGCGATTTGAAATACGCGGTTTGCGTGAGCCGACTCCGCAGCGGCGGTGATTTGCAAGTCAAGATCGTCCAGTGTTTTCAAAAGTCGCCGCATTTCCGGAGCAAGGAGCCAGCGAGTACCCAAATGACGAGGCAGGGCCGCATCCAGCACAAGCAGGAACGGATTTTCGGCTTCCGGCAAATTTCCGGCAAAGTGTGTTTTCAGCGCGAGGGCAAAATCGCGGTTGTAGCGCGCGTAATTGCGGACAAAATCCGCCAGATCGCCCGGGGAAACAGAATCCAGAAGATTTTGAACGGTCAGACGTCCGGCCTTCTCGCGTTGTTCGGCTTCCGCTTTGGCTTGCCGGTCTTTGGCTTTTTGTTCCAGAAATTGCCGCACTTTGAACAGAGCCGCCGCAATGTGCGTGCACATCATACGCCGGCCCGGCGGCCAGCATTCGCACGTGAATGCTTTGATTTGCCGGGGCGTGATGATCGTTTCAGTTTCATATTCAAACTCGCCGTCGGCAACCCGGGCTACCCAGAAGTTTTTTTCCACCTCCTGTAAATTCCGCACCGCTCCGGCCTGAATGAGGTCCTGAGCCGAATTCCAGGTATTGGGACCAAGCTGGAATTCAAAATCCTTGAGCCAGAGTTTTTGCACGGTATTACGGTTTTGTTTTTTGATTCGGCGGTCTGAAAAATTCAGCAAAACTACGGCTAACGGATTGGTTTTGGCAAACAAAAAGGCCCCTGCCGGACAAATCCGGCAGAGGCCTCATAAAATTCCGTGTTTAGATTAATTTCTGATCAGTGTGACGTCCCCTTTGTACACAATGGTTTCGCCGTCAATAAACTCGATTTCAGCGTAGTATGCAAATACCGCAGGCGATGCTTTTGTGCCGCGCACGGTACCGTCCCAACCCACTTGCGGGTCGTTGGGCGGGAAGTTGAAGCGCTCAAACACCGCGTTGCCCCAGCGGTCGAAGATCAGGAACGACTTGACTTTGACCACCTGGCGCGGATCTGCCGAGATGTAGAGCAGTGCGTCCAAATCCGGCGCGCCGGGATCGAAGGCATTTGGAATGTACACGTGGCGGGTTTTGTCCACTATCACCGTACGGCTGTCCGAAGCGCGGCAACCGTTGGAGTCAATGACCGTCAATCGGTACCGGAACGAGGTCAGTGGTGCAAATTCCTGACCGAAGACGGTGTCGAGATAAGCCGGGTCCAGTTGCACATCCACGACGCGGTCGGGGAAATTCACCGTATTGTCCAGCGTCAGGCTGATGGTATGGCCGAAATTAACCGTCACATCCGGGCCAAGTTCCACGATCAGTTCTTCCGGTTCGATCACCTCGAACGTAGTTTCCCATTCGCAGCCGTTGGCATCCTGAATATCAATGGAGTGGGTGCCCGGAGGCAACGCCGAGAATACGGACTGCGCCGAGAACGGCCCATTGTCCAGCGAATACAGGAAAGGCGGTGTTCCGCCAATGACGGCAGCGACATTCAGGCCTCCGTCTGTTCTACCGAAGCAGGAAATGTCCCGCACGAGCAATTCAGCCCCCGAAACAGTGGCAGAGTCTACCGTTACGTCCACCGACTGGTCAGTCACACATCCGTTCTGTTGATTGGTCACGATCACAAGGTATGACCCGGCCGAGCCGACGGTTGGTGCGGGCGATTGGGCACCGGACAAGATGTTCCCGTTGTTCGTGGCCCACGAGTACGTATAATTTCCCGGAGCCTGCACCGATGCTGAAAGTGTCACCTGCGTCACCGTGCAATTCAGTTGCGCGGGCGTGGCCAGCGTCACGATCGGGCCTTGTACATCTGCGCCTACGGTAGCCGTAGCCGAGTCGGTACAGCCGTTCTGCGGGTTGGTTACCACCAGTGTGTACACACCCGGGGTGTTCACCGCCGGATTTTGCTGGGTGGAGTTGAAACCAGCCGGCCCGTTCCACTGCCAGGTCACCGTGGTCAGGTTGGAAGAACCTGCCAGCGGGAGGCTGGTTACGGCGCAGGTCAGTGTGCCTCCGGCGGCGTCTGCAGTCGGAGCATTCGAGTCCGGCGTAGCGATAGCCACGGATGTGGATGTACAGCCGTTCGGAGCAGTTACGGTCAGCGTATAGTCGCCGGGCACGCTGATCGTCGGGCTGGGCACATTGGAAGTGAATCCGTTCGGGCCGGCCCAGGCATACGTTACGCCCGGCGTAGTGGAGCCGCCGGTGATCGTGCTGGATGGTTGCGTACAGGTCAGCGTAACGCCGGAAGTTGATACGTTGGGAGGTGTAGTGTTCGATGGAACGGTCACCGTTGCCGTGTTGGTACACCCGTTTGTTGCCGTTACCGTTACGATGTAGTTACCAGGCGTATTCACCTGCGGGCTTGGCGCGGCCTGATTTCCGGCATTAATTCCCGGCCCGGTCCACCGGTAGGTTACGTTTGCAGGAGTAGCCGTTGAAGAAATCGCCACCGAGGGCGCCGAGCAGGTGATCGTAAGCGATGTAGCCGATACAGTCGGCTGAGCAAAGTCGCCCTGAACAAATGTTACTGCGGTTGCCTGGCAGCCATTTACCGGATTGGTAAGCAACACCGTATAAGTACCCTGGGTATCAATGGTCGGGTTCTGCAGCATGGAGGTAAATCCACCCGGCCCCGTCCAAGAGTAGGTGACATTAGGGGTGGAAGAGGTAGCGCTCAGCGCAAGCGTCGGGTTGGTGCAATTGATCAAACCTCCGTTCACTACCACATCCTGCGGCGTAGTGATGTTTTGATCCACCGTCACAGTCGGAGCAGAGATACAGCCGTTGAGGGCGGTAACCGTGTACGTATACACACCTGGCGTAGAGACCGGAACCGAGTTTTGGTTGGAAATCACAGCGCCCGCAGGATCGGTCCAGACGCCGGTTGCGCCGGCCGTCTGAACATCTGCTACCAGCAGGAGTTCGGTAATGATACAGGAGAGGGTGCCACCGCCGCCGACAAATACCACCGGTGAGTCGGTGTTCTGCGTAACCGTGGCCGTAGCGGTGGAAACACAGGCGTTTGGCGCCGTTACAGTCAGCGTGTACACACCGGCTTGTGAGACTACCGGGTTTTGTTCGGTAGAACTAAACCCGCTCGGGCCTTCCCAGAACCAGGTTACGTTTTGAGCCTGGGATGCTCCAAGAAGGGGCGATTGACCGGTGATGCAGTTGATGGTATCACCCTGAGCGGCTGCCCCGGGCGAAAGTGTATCCTGCGAAACAAGGATATTCGTAATTGTCACACAGCCATTCGGCGCGGTTACGGCCAACTGGTACGTACCCGGGGCAGATGCGGACGTATTCGGTGTCACGGCAAAAATGCTTCCTGCCGGGTCTGTCCAGGCATAGGTTACGCCGGGAGTTGTGCTGATTCCGCCCAAAACCGTAGCGAGGTCGTCACAATCCAGATTATTGGACGATGTGGCCGTGGCATCCGGGAAGTCGCCATCCAGTGTAACTATGGCCGTTGCCGATGACGTACAGCCGTTCGGGGCCGTAACCGTCAGGATATAAGAACCTTCTGCATTGATGGTAGGATCGGGCAACGTCGAAGAAAAGCCGCCGGGGCCGCTCCAGGCATAGGACACCCCGGTAGTGGCAGAACCGCCATCCAGATCAAGCGTCGTGATCAAACATGTCAATGTTCCGCCCACTGCAGTTACACTCGGAGCGACAATATCCTGCCCAACAGTAGCGCTGGCAGTGCCGGTGCAACCGTTTTCGGAAGTGACCACCACATTGTACTGTCCGGGTTCGGAAACGATCGGGTCTTCATCTACAGAACCAAATCCTCCAGGGCCAATCCAGGTAAAAAACTGAATGGGCGAGGTATTGTTGGTGGCAGTAGTTGCAATCTGCACGGTAGTTGTCGCACAGGTTAGAATATCCGGAGCCGAAGCAAACACGAGCGGCGGAGCGGTGTCCAGCAGCACATCCACCGTCGCTTCCGAGGTACAGCCGTTGGGCGCCGTAACAATCAGGGAGTACGCGCCACCGGCAGACACCGTCGGGTTGGGGTCGGTAGAATTGAAACTATTCGGCCCAAGCCATTCAAATGTTGCACCCGTGGTAGCAGAAGCACCGCTGATAGGCACCTGCGGGTTGGTGCAGGAAATAGTATTCCCGCTTGCTGAAATATCCGGTTGGACAATATCCTGTGCTACCGTGACGGTAACCGAATCCACGCAACCGTTTGCCGCAGTAGCAACCAGCGTGTAATCACCAGGTTGATTGATACTCGGATCTTCGTCGGTTGAATTAAATCCGCCGGGGCCGTTCCAGGCCCAGGTAGCCGGAACATCGGCGCTGCCGTCAAGCGTCAGACTTGTCGTAGCGCAAGTTAGCGTACCGGTAGTAGAAGCCGGAACAGGCAGCGCCTGATCGGCTACGATTGTAGCCAGGGCTGTCGAGGTGCATCCGTTGAGGCCCGTAACCATCAGGTTGTAATCCCCTGCTTCCGACGCCGTCGGGTTCTGATCGGAGGAAACGAAACCATTGGGGCCGGTCCAGGCCCAGGTAACGTTATTTTCCGGCGAGTCGCCTTCCAGTTCCAGATCAGGTTGTGCGCAGGTGACAGTTCCACCATCGGCAGTAGCACCCGGCGGATCAATGTCAAGTGCAACAATGGCATTTGCAATAGCCGTACAGCCATTGGCCGGATCCGTTACCACGAACGTATAGGTACCATCCAGCGTCACCGTGGGGTCTTCGTCATTGGATGTATATCCATTTGGCCCTGTCCAGGCGAACGTAACACCCGGTGTAACCGAACCACCGTTCAGGGTAATGCTGGAAATAAGACAATTCAGTGTACCGCCGGTAGCACTGGCATTTGGCACATTGGCATCCGGCACTACCTCGGCTGTTGCTGTTGCCGTACAACCGTTTAGTGCCGTGACCGTCAGCGTGTAAACTCCGGTATTTGAAACTACCGGCGAGGGGCCGTTGTAGTTTCCGCCGTTCGGGCCAAGCCAGGTGAACGTAACCCCGGGGGTATTCGAGGTGCCGTTGATAATCGTGCTCGAAGCCGAGCAGGTAATCACCCCGCCTGTTGCAGCAGCATCCGGGACATCAAAATCGCCGTCCACCGTTGCGGTGGCAGTTTGAGTGCAGGCATTAAGCCCTGTGACTGTGAGGGTATAAATCCCCGGGACTGTTACATCAGGATCCTGCTGGGAGGATGTGAAGCCGTTCGGCCCATCCCAGGCGAATGTAGCACCGGGGGTATTGGAGCCACCATCGAGCGCCAGAGTCGGATCACCACAGGAAACCGTCCCGCCGGTGGCTGACGCCGTCGGAGGTAACGTATTCCCGGTAAGCGATGTGGTTGCTGTTGATGTACAACCGTTCGCCGGATTCGTTACGGTTACCGCATACACACCCGCAGTATCGGCCACAGGATTTTGAAGGTTGGACGTGAACCCGTTCGGGCCACTCCAGGCAAAACCGACGCCGTTGGTAGGCGATGAGCCGGTGAGCGTAATAGTTGGTGTATTGCAACTGATTACGCCGCCAGATGCAGATGCGCCGGGGGGCGTTGTGTTTGTAGTGACGGATGCCGTAGCCGAAGCCGTGCAATTATTGGCAGGGTTGGTTACCGTAACCGTGTATGTGCCCGCCGCTCCCACATTCGGGTTTTGCTGGTTGGAGGTAAAGCCTGCAGGACCACTCCAGGCAAATGACGCATTGGGAGCATCCGTACCGACTGAAATCTGAACGTTAGGACTGGAACAGGTAATCGTTGCTCCGGTAGTGACGGCAGAGGGTGGGTCGGTGTTGCCTGTGACGGAAACCGATGCCGTTGCGGTACAACCGTTCCCCGGATTCGTCACAACAACGGTGTAAACACCCGGAAGTGCCGCAATCGGGTTAGGGATATTAGTGGCGTTAAGCCCGTTTGGTGGCGACCAACTAAACACAGGGTTGGGCGCATTGGTCGTTGCATTCAATTGTGCTTGCGCATTACCACAACCGAGGAAACCACCTGTTGCGGTTACTGTTGGCAAAGCATTGTCTGCGGTCACGGTGATCGTATCAGTGGCGGTGCACAAATTCACCCCGGCAGATGCGGTAACGGTGAGGATGATGGTACCTGGCTGCGTCACCACAAGCGAGTTGCCGGTACCCAATACCACGCCTGACGTGTTCCGCCACACCTTGGTACCCGGAGAGGCGGCAGAACCCAGCACTATCGTGTCATTGGCACAGGTCAGTACCCCGGCAGGAATAATATCCGCCACCGGCGTTACCACCAGAATCGAGAAGTTGATTACACTGTCGCACCCCTGAAACGACTCACACGTATGGGTGTACCCACCTGGGTCGCAGTAATCGTCTCCGCAAATGGTAACACAATCACCGGCACAAATGGACTGCGGCGGCAAGAACCTGATGAGGGGCGCCTTTACCGTAACATTCTGGCGCACAATACTATCACACCCCTGATACGAGAGATAGGTATTTTCGTAAAGCCCGCTGTTAAATGCCTGGTCTCCCCAGGGGAGGTTATAGGGGACATCTTCGTTACAAATGGTAACCGGTGGAAGAGTCGTAGGCGGAATAGGTTGTGCGATAATGTTTTTGCACACTTCGATCCCGTCATTACAGGAGTTCAGCGGCTTGACACAAATCTGACCGTTGGAAGGCCCCATCGTGACTTGAACCGAGTTTCCACCCGGTGCTTCAATCGTCACGGGCGGCGGCATTCCGTTGATCAAACTACCCGGAGGGCCGTTCCACTCATAAGCTCCGGCGCCGGTTACTACCGGGATACTAAACGTCACGGTTGCTCCCGGACAAATCGTAGTTGGTCCCTGAATTTGGCCGGTAGGGCCAACATTCGGCGCCTGTACTGCGATCGGCGGCACCACAGTCACGGTGTAGTCGCATACGTCGCCACCGTATCCGTCAATCAGCAGGTAGTAGTTGACGCCGGGAGTCATGTTTGCCGTAATAGCCTGAGGGGTATTGCCGCCACCCTGATTACCTCCATTGCAGGCAATCGGTGCACTGTCGCAACTGGAATAAAGGGCGATTTGCATACCATTGCCCTGTTGACAATTGGAGGGGGTAACCGTAAACGTCGCCGCTGCCGCACCCGCGATGAAGCCGAGCCACATTTCGTTTTGGATGCCCGAGCAAAAGCCACCGGGAGGCGTCTGGCCGGTATACCCGCCCGAGTTCGCCATGATCCCGTTGAAATTGCAGTAAATACAAATATCGGAACATAAATCTGCCGGAGGATCCTGATTAGATCCGCAAGGCGGGGGCAATTGGGCCTTCATTTCCCATGCTACAAAAAGCAGCAGGGCCAAAGCAAGTAGTTTTTTTACCATCATGTTGGAACAAGTTAAATTGTGCATTAAGTAACGATCAGAGCATGCCCGTAAAAACGGGAGGATTAAAAATTTGAAATCAGGTTTTCAGGCGTGCAAAGGAAGGAAGAATTTAATTTTGGTCGGATGTTTTCTAACATTTTAACGGCTCCGGCGGCAGAACCGAAGCCAAACTTTTCCAAAAGAATACTTTATTTCTCAGGGTAAATTTGCAGCCCGAGCCAATTCCCTGAACTTGCAACTGAAGATGCACTGTATCACTCAACGCTGCCTCGGTGCCGTTTTTCGATTCATTTTTTTTTGACCACGCCCGGCTATTTTGCCAATACAGTCAAAGTACCGAACAAAGATGCCGATCTCTGCCGGCAACAGGAATATGCCGTTTGCTTTGCCGTATTTTTGCGACCGCGAATTGCTTGAATTATGACACCCTTCCGGTTTAGGTTAGTTTTTACATTTTTCTGCCTGGCTGCCGGTTACGCATCGGGACAAAACACAGGGCACATTCCGGGACAGTTGCTTTTCCAACTGTACAGGACGTCCGACCCTGCACCGCTGGTAAAGCGCCTGGCAGCCGAGTTGCCACAAGCAAAACCCGCTCGTACAACGCTTGTCGCCGTATCGCTGAATATCTGGCTTCTGGAAGTTGCTACAGAAGAAACTACAGAACGTCTGGCGTTGGATTGGCTGAACCGACAACCTGATGTGCGTGCCGCGCAATACAACCGTTTGCTGGAATACCGGGCAATGCCGACTGGATTATTACCCAACGACCCGCTTTACTCCCAACAATGGCACCACAGGAATACCGGCGCCGGAGGAGGACTCCCTGGCGCCGACCATAGCGCCGAAGAAGCGTGGAATATCACCACAGGCGGACTGACGCCACACGGCGACACCATAGTTATTGCAGTCATTGACGGCGGTATCGAATATACCCACGAAGACCTGACCGAAAACCTCTGGGTGAACCGCCTGGAAATCCCGAACGACGGTCTTGACAACGACGGCAACGGCTATGTGGACGACTACAGAGGGTGGAGTAATTTTACCAATAACGACCAGATCGCAGGCGTGGCAACCACGCACGGCACACCGGTTTCCGCTCTTATCGGAGCCAGGGGAAACAACGGAATCGGTGTGGCAGGCGTCAACTGGGACACCAAAATCATATTTGTGGCGGGCAACAGCCAGGAATCGGTCATTCTGGCCTCGTATGATTATGTGCTCAAAGCCCGCAAACGCTACAACGCCACCAACGGGCAGGAAGGCGCTTTCGTCGTAGCCGTAAACTGCTCCTGGGGTATCACGGGCGGCCAGCCGGCCGACGCCCCGCTCTGGTGCACCGCATTCGATTCGCTGGGCGCCGCCGGAATCCTGAGCGTTGCAGCAACCGCCAATACTCCGGTGAACGTGGACAGCGTGGGCGATTTGCCGACAGCTTGCCCCAGCGATTATCTGATCTCGGTCACAAGCCTTGGAAACAACAACCTCAAGGCAGAAAATGCCGCATGGGGCGCCACTATGATTGATCTGGGCGCTTACGGAAAAGACGTATTTACTGCTCGCTCGGGCAATTCGTACGGCACTGTGAACGGCACCTCGTTTGCCGCCCCCCAGGTAAGCGGCGCCATCGGCCT
>JAEUUV010000027.1 GCA_016787285.1 Saprospiraceae bacterium
GTACGTCATCACGCCCGGCGGCGAGCGCTACGACCGCAGCGACGGGCTGCGCATCTGCCCGCTGGAGGTGTTTTTGGAGCGGGAGATGGGGTGAGGGTGAATGTCTGGAGCGCCTCCTTTTCTTTTGCAAATCCGCCGAACTCTTGGCCAATCCCTGCCTTGGCACCTAAATTGCACCGTTTTGCAATTTACCCTTGTGCCATGCCCGACAACGCCACTCCCGCTACGCATTTCACCAACATTCGCCAAGTCCTCCGCCGGGCCATCCGGCAGGCGGAAAACGAGGTGTTTGTGGCCGTGGCGTGGTTCACCGACGATGCCCTGTTCGCCGAACTCCTTGCGGCGCAACAGCGCGGTGTACAGGTAGAGGTAGCCCTGATGAACGACGAAATCAACCGGCAGTCCGGGCTGGACTACGCCGCGCTGGAAACTGCCGGCATCGCCGTGTGGTGCTACCCCGAACACCTCGGCCTCATGCACCACAAATTCTGCGTGGTGGACGAAAGCACGCTCCTGATCGGGTCGTACAACTGGACGCGCAAGGCCGCCAAAAACGAGGAGAGCCTGCTGGAAATTCCCATCGGCGCACAACTGGCCGCCGACTTTCGCGCCGAGTTCGAGCGGATCAAACAGGTCTGTGTCCGCCTGTACGCCGCCGCTCCCGCACCGCCCGAACCGGTGCCGACGCCCCCGCCCTTTGCAGGCGAAACGCTGCCCGGCGGCTCCTTGCTCGCCGCCGACCTGCGCGTGGAAATCCTGTTCCTCGAACTGGAAACGGCCCAACTGGAGGCCGAAAAAAACAGCATGGAAACCGTCCTGCTCGCCTTCGAGCGGCGGCTGCGGGATTTGCTGGGCGACCTGCTGGCCCGCCACCTCGACCTGCAAAGGCAATTGGCCGAACGCAAAGCGCAACTCACCGGCAAACGCCAGGATCAGGAACAGTACGAACAGCGCGAAGCCGAATTCCGGCAGTTTCGGGAAAAAATACGCGAAGATGCCGCCAACCCGGAAGTGCTGCTGGACGAGCCAGCAGCCGCCGACCTGAAGCAACTGTACCGCGAAGCCGTGCTCCTCGCACACCCCGACCGCTACGGCAACGACCCGCAAAAAGAAGCCGAGGCCAACGCGCTGATGGCCGCCCTCACCGAAGCATACCGCCGGAAAGACCTGGAAAAAGTGCGCGAAATCTGGCTCAGCCTCAAAAACGGGACGGCCTTCCGCGCCGATTGGGCCGCCATGACCGACATCGAACAACTCCAGGCGATCCTGACCAAACTGAAAAAACGCCGTGCCGAACTCGCCCAGGCTATTGCCGATTTGCAGCAGTCCGAAGCCTACCGAACCCAGCAAGCCAACCCGGATGCCGAAGCCTACGCCGCCGTGCTGCGGGAACAGTTGGAGCGCAACATTCAAATACTCGAAAACGAAATAAACCAATTGTACCCATGAGCGAACTTGTCAAGTCCCCCAACCAAAGCCCCGTGCCCGCCGGCACGTTTCACGAAACGCTGCGCCAGGTGCTGGAGACACCAGTGAAAAGCAAGCCGTACACGGCGCAGGTGACCCGGTCGTCGCCCTCCGCATTTGTTTTTTTGATAGACCAATCCGGCTCGATGAAAAAGCAGGTGACCTACCTCGGCAAACCGGTCAGCAAGGCCGGAGCCGTGGCCCGCATCGTGAATGAAATTTTGCAGGAAATCATCAACCGCTGCCAAAAGAGCGACGGCGTGCGCGACTATTTTGACATTGCCGTCATCGGATACGGACAGGACGACACCGCCGATTTTGCCTGGGAGGGCGCGTTGCGGGACCGCGAATTTGTGTCGCCGTCCGAATTGGCCGCCAACTACCTGAGCGTGGAAACCGTCGTCGTGCAGGACGTGGTGCGGGGCGTGCCGATGGAGCGCACCAAACACCTGAAACAATGGATTACGCCGAAAGCCAATGCCCTGACCCCGATGAAAAACGCCCTCGAAAAAGCCGCCGATCTGCTCGAAGCGTGGTTGGTTGGCCACCCCGCGGGCGACCATTTCCCGCCGCTCGTGCTGAACATTACCGACGGCGCCGCTACCGACGGCAAAGCGCCCGACCTGCTCGCCGCCGCCCGCCGCATCAAAAACCTGCACACCACCGACGGGCACGTGCTTCTGCTGAACATCCACCTGTCCTCGGCGGCGGGCGACCCGGTGCTGTTCCCCACCGCCCCCGACGACCTGCCCGATGATTCGCTCGCCCGGCTCCTATACGACATGTCCAGCGAAATGCCGCAGGTGTACCACGCCGACATCGCCCGGTTGGTGCGTGTGGACAACAGCGGCTACTTCACCGGCATGGCGTTCAATGCCGACGCCAAAGCCCTGATCAGCATGTTGCAAATTGGAACCAACACCGCCTTAGCCCACACCCACGATGCCGCCCGTTCACAACCATAACCCGTTTGCCCAAAGCACGGCCAAGCCCGGCGAAACCGCCAACGAAGATGCCGTGCGTGCTACCGGCAGGCTGTTGGCCGTGGCCGACGGCGCGGGCGGCACGGGCATCTACGCGGGCGAGTGGGCGCGTTACCTCGTGGCGTGCCTGCCCGAGCAGCCGATCACGACCTTCGAGGCGCTGGACACCTGGTTAGCCGACATCTGGCAACCGTTTTTCGACCGCTACCGCGAGCAGCCCGCATCGCCGGAAGTGCTCGCCAAGTTCATGGAAGAAGGCTCCGCGGCGGCGCTGGCGGCGATCTGGCTGCCGGAAAATCCCGACGAGCCGGCCACAGCATTGGCATTTGGCGACAGCGTGGCGCTATGCTACGACCCGCAGCACCATACCCTGAGCAGCACACACCCCGATCTCGCCGCTTTCGCCGGCGCGCCCACGCTGCTGAACTGGAAAACCGAACCCCGTGTCGAAGGGCTGTGCATCTGCGAATTGCCGGCCCACCCGGAAGCGGTGCTGCTGGTGTGCAGCGATGCGCTGGCGCAATACCTGCTCGGCGCTTTTGCCCTGCAACGCGACGATGCGGAGAACCAGACAACTTTGGCCCGATTGCGCCAACAGCCGCACCGCTTAGCCGCTTACCTCGAAAAATTGACCGACGCGGGTTTTGACCGAAAAGACTGGTACGTTGAGGTGCTGCGCCCGCTTCTGGACGCGGCGCAGGACGCGGCACTTTTTCGCAGCCACCTGTACCAATGTTGTGCCGCCGGTTGGCTGCTGCCCGATGATTACGCCCTCGCCGCCGTCGTTCCCGCTGCGGCAGGTAGTTCCGAAACGATCAACACCCAACCCGACCCGACGCTATGATTTTTCCGTCCATCGAAGAATACAAAGACGCGCTCCGAATCGCGGAGCACAGCCTGAAAACGCTGCACGACTACGAGCCGGTGCTGCGCGACGACGGCGACCTGTGGTTCAGTTCCGGCAATTTCGCCGTCGTGTTCAAGGTGCGGCACCGCACCACCGGGCGCTTGCTGGCGCTGAAATGCTTTACCCGCCACCAGGAAAACCGCACCGAGAGTTACCGCCTCATCACTGAGTGCCTGAAGGACTACCCCGGCGACTACCTGGTGCGGTACGAGTACCATGCCGAAGAACTCTGGGTGAACAGCCGGGCAGCCGGGGAGCGCGACTTCCCCGTGCTGGCCATGGACTGGGCCGAAGGTGTCACCCTCGGCGAGTACGTGCGCGCCTGCTGCGCCCGCGACGACCGAGCGGCCCTGGAAAAACTGATCGCGGAATTCAACTGGTTTGCCTTCTGGCTGCTCTCCCAGCCCTTCGCCCACGGCGACCTGAAGCCCGACAACATCGTGGTGCGCCCCGACGGCAAGCCCGTGCTCTTAGACTACGACGGCCTGTACGTGCCCGCCATGAAAGGCCAAAAAGCGCGGGAACTGGGCAGCCCGGTGTACCGCCACCCCGCCCGCACGGTAGATGCCTTCGACAAACGAATAGATGATTTTGCCCTGCTGGTGCTGCTGCTCGAACTGCGCCTGTTGGCCGCCGCACCGGCCAAGCACGCCGGGCGGGGCGGCGGCGAAAGCCTGTACTTCCGGGCCGACGAACTCCGGACACAGGACTGGCGCACCGGGCTGCCGGAGGTACACGCTTCCCGGCACCTGCTGCGCTGCTTTGACGGCGTGCTGGACGGGGGAGCGGTTGATCTGGCGACTTTGCTGCTGGCTGTGCTGCGGGGGGATGCTTTGCCTACGCTATCCGTAGCCGCACCCGTCAACAACGAGGCGAAAGGAATTACTTCTTTTCTTCGTAGGCGCACCCGAAAAGGTGTCCACATGCTTACAAACGTAGCGGAGGCCCATGCGGCAATTCAAGCCCGGTCGGCCATTTACAGGTTCGGCGTTACGCTGAACCCGGATAATTTCAAAGAAGGGGAGGAGTATGATGCAACCTTGGTTCGCTTCATTACTGTTGGCCCCGATACCGAACGCCTTATCGAACGACTATATGGTGCAACCGTAGTTTGCTTCATTACCCATCCAAGCCGCACTAACCCTACGGGGTTTTCGGTTGTGGCAGAAGTCGAAACTTCGGATGTACAAAGGGTCATCGTTTGCCCGCCACAGGGCGGAGAATTTCTCATCGACATCGGAGAAGTCTTAGTGTTTACGGCCACAAATATTTCACGGGACGAGCAACCCGTGCTACTAGCGATTGCTTCAGCCTAAACTTTCCATTTTCAAACCGGGCACACCTGTCGAAAGGGGCGCAAACAATTTCAACAAAAAGAAATGGGAAAGACCTGATCACCCTGAATAGTTATATCGGCTTTCAAGTTGTAATGGAAGCAGATTCTGCTCATAACGAGGAATAAATTGTCATGGAACACAAAATTCAACCATTGGACACCGTCTCCCTCTTGCAAGCGATCCCGGCGCTCGGCCTCAAAGCCGACCAGGTCGGCACCGTCGTGGAGGTATTCGGAGAAGAGGACGGTGAAGTGGAATTTGTGGACAAGCAGTGGCGCACCTCAGAGAAACCCGTACTTTTGTAAAAAAATATACCGGTATGATTGTCACCATTCAAGTAGAAAATCAGCGGGACTTCCAATGGCTGTTGCCTTTTTTGGAGGCCTTGAAGCAAAATACGTCTCTCAAAGTGGAGGTCAAGGCCAACGGAACCGAACGGGATTGGGACGAAAAACTGGAAGATTTCTTTCGGTTTATCGAGCAACGCGCCGTGCGCGTGCCCAAGGTTGAACGACTAACCCGGGACCAACTCAATGAACGATAAATCTTTTTGGGACAGCAATCTGTGGATTTACCTGTTCACCGAAAGCGGTAGCGAGGGCGACCAGCAAAAAAAGCAACACCTGCTGTCCATGTTGCGCGAGCATCCCCGGTTGACTTCATCTGTGCAGGTACTGAATGAGGTCGCCAACGCCCTGTTGCGCAAGTATTTGTTGCCGGAAGAGGATGTCCGTACGTTCCTGGAAAAAATCATGATACTCACCGAGGTGTTTCCGCTTACCAGTGAGTACACCTTTCGAGCACTCGAACTGCGGCAGCGTTTTCAACTCGGCTGGTACGACAGCCTGATCGTGACGGCAGCACTCGAATCCGGTTGCCGCTACCTGTTCACTGAGGATATGAATCATGGGTTGGTGGTGGAAAAAACGCTCACCATTGTGAATCCGTTTCTGGATTTATTGCCTTCTGCCCCCTTGCGTTAGGTAGGCCAGCACACCCCGTGTGCAAAACACAACATCATGGAACACAAAATTCAACCATTGGACACCGGCGCCCTCTTGCAAGCGATCCCGGCGCTCGGCCTCAAGGCCGGCCAGATTGGCACCGTGGTGGAGGTATTCGGAGAAGAGGACGGTGAAGTGGAATTTGTGGACAAGCAGGGGCGTGCCATTGCTTTGGCGGCGTTGAAAAGTGCGGACGTGTTGGTGCTTCAGTACGAACCGGTATCGGGGCCGTAGGTGTGGAAACCAGGTGCAAGGCGCTCATTGGCTTCCTCGCGGTTGAATTGATAGGTCTGCCCCTTCGTCTTGAGCACGGTGAAGGTCACTTTTTTCCGGGCGTTTTTTGAAGCACAAGGTTTGCTGTCTGCGGGTGCTGCATCCTTCAGTATATCTGCCCACAGTTCCAGAAAGAACTCGCGATCTGTTCGGGCGAGTTCGAGCAGGGCTGTTTTGAGCGTTTCTTTTGAAATAGGCTGTGTCATTTTTCTTTGTTTTGTTCAAAAGTACAGGCTTTTTGCCAGAAAAGCACGCCCGCTTGCGCAACCGGCGACGGGAGCAGAGCACACTAAAGCGCCCCCACCGCCTTCACCAGCCGCTGCTTCACTTGCTCCCAGGTGATCTGCTCGAACAAAACCGGATCAGCATCGGCTTCCGCGTCCTCGAAGTAGGTGAGGCTGCGCACGGCGTGAAAGGTGGAGGAGTCGCCGTATTTGTCGGCATACCAGTCCAGCATCTGGTGCAGGGGAAACTCCCGAAGCAAAAAGTACAGATCGAAGAAGTCCCTTTTCCGGCCACGGCCGGCAATGGCCGATAGTTTCATGGCGGCGATGTCTTCGATGTGCAGCAGCCGGATGCCGTCTTGCGCTACGACAGGATACTTGAACGTGTATGGGTGAAAAACACAGTCCACTTTGATCCCCCGGATGAACGCAACCAAAATATGCTCGCTTTTGCTGACCAATTCGGCTGCGTATTCCTGATTCAGTTTCAGGAATATTTCTTCCGTTGAGAATGGTGCCCGGGAAAAAAGATCAAGGTCGTAGGATTCCCGGTGGCCAATTTGAAGTGCCAGAGCCGTCCCGCCCGCAAGTGTAAAATCTGTCAGGAAGGGGGCCAGCATGATCTGCTTCAATAGCTCCACTGACGCTGGAGCGAGGGTTCGGTATTGTAGCATCTGAACATTTCTTTCGGAACATCAAAAAAAACAGAGCAGTAGGCAAGCACGCGCTTGTCCATGTAGCGGAGGTTGAGGGCCACTGTTTTGATTTTTTCCTTGCCGTAGTAACCCAAAATACGCTTCCAGTCGGCCCATGTGCCGTAGTGCAGCACCCGGTCAATGACGTAGGGGGCGTTTTTGTCCAAGTCAATTTCCGCAAACTTGGTGTCCCAGAAGATGGCGGGGGTGAGTTGTATGTCCGTAGGCCGGTGTATTGGCGCTGCCAGTCCGTTCATGGCTTGTGTTTTTTTTACAAAAGTACAGGCTTTCTCCCAAAACGTCCTCCTCTGATTCTGCGGTTACGTCACGCTGCTGTGCCCGGATAGTAGCGGGAGGTTTCTGCCCCGGCTACTACACCCCCTCCTCAAACGTCCCGTCCGCGTGCCGCGCAAAGCGCCCCTCGGCGCGGTCGTGCACCTGATCGTAGCGGTTCCAGGGCCAGCCGCCGAACTTGGTGGCGTGGTAGTCGTCGAACGCCTGCTGGATTTCCTCTTTGGTGTTCATCACAAACGGCCCGTACTGAATCACCATCTCGCCGATGGGCCGGCCCTGCAGTACCAGAATGCGCGCCTCGTCGCTGCCGTTGACGATGTCGAGGTCTGTGGCGGCATTGACCACCACAGAGTGGTACTTGTCAATCGCTTGCCCGGCCAGAGTAATCCGGCTGCCGGTGTAAAAATACAGCGAGCGGTTGATGCCCTTGCCGGCTTTTGGCAGGGTGAATCGGGCGCCCGGCTCCATTTTCAGGTTGAAAACAGCCACTTCGTTGGCCGGATCGGCGGCCCAGGAATCGGGCGGCGGAGCGGGCGCCGTTTGCCCGAGCAGGTTGCCGGCGATTACTTCTGCCTCGGTGATGTTACCGGCGGCATCGGTATGCCGGGGCTTCGGAATCTTGCTGCCCCACAGCATCTTGAAATGCGGTTTCACCATCTTGTTTTTCTTCGGCAGGTTGAGCCATATCTGAAACAGTTCCATCGGGTTTTCGGCGTCTTTTTTCAGCAACGGAAACATCTCGGAGTGCTGCACGCCGCCGCCGGCAGTCATCCACTGCACGTCGCCCTCGCCGTAGCGGCCCGATGCACCCATAGAGTCGGCGTGATCCACGATGCCCTGCCGCACTACGGTGATCGTTTCGAACCCCCGGTGCGGGTGCCCCGGGAAGCCCGGAATTTTTTTGCCGTGGTACATGCGCCAGCCGTCTTTGATGATGAA
>JAEUUV010000044.1 GCA_016787285.1 Saprospiraceae bacterium
GATCGTAAACGTGACCGGGTCGCCGGGACAAGTAATGCCGTTGGTGTACTGCGGCGTGACGGTGATGGTGGCGGTTTGTGGCCCCGACACTTTGGGGCTGACGTAGTTGATATGGCCAGTGCCCGATGGCGGCAGGCCGATAGCGGGATTGTCGTTGGTCCAGGTGAAGGTGGTAGTAGGCGTAGCAGAGGAGAAGGTGACCGACACCGGGCTGCCGCCGCACACGGTGATATTGTCGGGTTGGTCCATGGAGGGTTTTGGGTTAACCAAAACAGACCAATGATAGCCTACTCCGAGGCAGTCACCCAGCCATGGGCTAACGTGCCCTCCTCCATAAATTGTCATATTGGTGGGATTCTGGGCGACGAAAACCAGATCGCCGTTGCCCTGCTGCGGAGCGCCGATGGCCATACCGTTGGGTTGGGCCCACCAGGTATAGTGTTGGCCGGGCGGGCCTTGCCATTCGAAAACCACTTCATCGCCGGCGCAAACGGTAAGATCTAATCCTGCTGTGTATACATGCGGCGGCGGTATGATGTCCATACAGACCGGTGTAGGATCATAACAGGGATTAGTCGGTGTCGCACACAAGTGGATTACAGTACCCGGCACAGGATTCTGACCCCAGCTCAGCGTGACGGTTTCACCTGTGGGTGGGCCAATAAATGTAACGGCCCCGCCAAGTGGTGGCACGATGGAAGCCATCCACACAAGGTTCGCAGCGGCGGAGTTTGGGATGGTGTAAATGTTAGGGTTGGGGTTAGCGCTGCAATACTGTAAGGGCCCCATGATTGGTTCTAATGGCGGACATTGCGCAAGCAGGATGTACCTGACAGTAAAAAGTAAAAATACACAAACAAGTACACGCAGTACCATGGTCCGGGTCGGTTAAGAACACGGCGCCGGAAACCGCGTCATGAAATATGTGAGCGCGGCTTCCGATGTCGTCTGTAGTTAGCAATTACTGGCCGCCGATCGAGTGAAGAGAACAGCAAACAGGCACCTATGCAAAACTGTTTTTAGAAGCAAAAGTCATTAGTTACAGTACAATTGCCATCAGAGCTGAATGGGACTGACTGTCCTATCGCTAGATTATTCACAGTGACCCCGTTGGTGCCCGCAACTGTTACCGTCACAGTGATGGCCTGCGTCGCTGTCGGGGGATTAAGGACATGCACGGAGCCATTATCCTTTACACAAAATGCGTATGGAGTATTGGCCGTAAGCGATACGGTGATGGACTTGTCTATGCCAATACTTGCACATCCGTAGTTACAAAAGCCCGTAGAAACGGCAAGATCGCCACAAAGCTCCACGGAACAATTGGTGGTTGCCTGTATCACATACGAACACCAGGTGTCATCAGTGCATGACCGATCCGACGCAGGCATGTCGCCTGTCGGGTTCGGGGTGAGCGATGCGGCTTCGTCTTGCCGGCAGGAGGAAAAATACGCGATCGCGTTGGCGGCGATCAGAAGAAATACGAGTGCAAAAAATTGAGTGCGTTTCATAATGGAAAATGTAATTGAAGTGAACGGATAGGGTTTATGTCGCAGGATGCGCGGGCTGCGACACCGGCCCGGGTTGCTGTCCTTTTTTGTGCACACAGAAAGACGGTACAAAAATCGCCCAACCAAATTGTTAATGTCAACGACAAAATTGTCCTATTTCAAAAAATAAAATACCGACTTCGTTGTCACTTGTAGGATATTATAAATCGAATCGGACACTTCCACAAACCTGAGGCAGTCGAACTAAAACCTCCGCGACCAACCTCTGCGCCTCCGCGTCTCCGCGGTGAAAAACCCCTCTCCGGCGCCCCCTCACTCCCCGCACCAGCACACCTTATCCCCAAAATTGCTGACCATGAACCCCAGCAAGCCCCCATTCGGCACGGGCGGCACATCGAAATCCTGCGGACACACCAGCACCACAAGTTGCTTCTCGGTTGTCGTCACCTGCCGGGCCATCAATACCTGTGTGCCCTGCGACACCTGCCACGTAAACTCGAACGGCGGCTGCCCCTCCAGATCGAACAGCACCTCCACGCAGCCGTCGCGGCACACGGCATCGGGTGGGGAATTGACCGCGATGACGGGTTTTTTCCACCACACGATTTTCGGGCCGCGCACGAGGGACAAGCATGGATCAGCCACGTCAATGGAGTCGTTGGGCAAGTGGTTCCCGGCGATGACGGCGGCGTAGTACACGCTGTCGAAGTGCATGGTGTCGGGCAGGAAGGGGAAAAACAAGGAGTCGGAATACTGAATAAGGCTGCCCAGCGGATTAGCGGGATTGGTGTACAGGATGTACCGGATGGTGTCGTTCGGCTCCAGATTCTGGTTGCCGAGGTGCTTGACGGCTACCATTTTCGGCCCGCACACGCCGATGGTGGCGGTATCGAGCGTACCGGCGTCAGTGGCGCAGCAGCGTTCCACGGTGATCTGGAAGGTGACCGGCTCGCCCGTGCAGGCGCCGCGCACGGGGGTGATGGTGATGGTCGCGGTCTGGGTGGCCGACACGTTGGGCGTCGGGAAAACGATATTCCCCGCCCCGGCTGCCGGCAGGCCGATGGCGGTGTTGGAGTTCGTCCAGTTGAAGGTAGTGCCGCTGCTGCCCGAGAGCAGCACGACTACCGGCTGGCCGCCGCATACGCTGACGTCGTCGGGTTGGTTGACCTGGGCCTTGGGCTGCACGGTGATGGAAAACGACTGCGACGCAAAGGGGCAGGGTTGCGGCGTGACGGTGACGATGGCCGTCGGCGGCAAGGGATTGTCGGCGGCAGTGAAGGCGATGTCGCCGGAGCCGGCGGCGTCGAGGCCGATGGTGGTGTTGGAGTTGGCCCAGGAGTAGGCGGCGGCGTTGCCGCTGAAGGCGACGCTGACGGGCGCGCCGGGGCACACGGTGATGTCAGGCGGGTCGTCCACGGAGGAGCCATTGAGGGTGATCGTAAACGTGACCGGGTCGCCGGTACAGGTGATACCGTTGGATGTGTACTGCGGCGTGACGGTGATGGTAGCGGTTTGTGGCCCCGGCACCTTGGGGCTGACGTAGTTGATATTGCCCGTGCCCGATGGCGGCAGACCGATGGCCGGGTTGTCGTTGGTCCAGGTGAAGGTGGTAGTGGGCGTAGCCGAGGAGAAGGTGGCCGACACGGGGCTGCCGCCGCACACGGCGATGTTGTCGGGCTGGTTCATGGAGGGTTTGGGGTTGACTAAAACAGTCCAGTTATAGGAGATTCCTCGGCAGCCGCCTAACCATGTAGTGATTAGCCCTCCTCCCGGCAGGGGCATGTTGGTGGGATTCTGGGCAGTGAAAACCAGGTTGCCACTGCCCTGCTGCGGAGCGCCGATGGCCATGCCGCTGGGATAGGAGTACCAGGTATAGTGCTGGTCTGGGGGGCCTTGCCACTCGAACACCACTTCATCGTCGGCACAAACGGTGAGGTAGGGCGGCACAGGGTACAAATGCGGCGGCGGTATGATGTCCATACATACAGGCGTGGGGTCGTAGCAGGGATTGGTCGGCGTGGCGCACAAGTGGATCATGGATCCCGTCACGGGAGTCGAGCCCCAGCTCAGTCTGATGGTTTCTCCTGCAGGCGGGCCGAGGAACCCAACGACTCCTCCAAGTGGCGGTACAATGGAAGCCGTCCACACGAGGTTGGCAGCAGCGGAATTGGGGATGGTGTAGATGTTGGAGTCGTTGGTACAATACTGAAGTGGCCCCATGATCGGCTCCAAAGGTGGACATTGAGCCGGCAGTATATAACAGGAAATGAGGAACAAAAAAACGCAAACAGGTACACGCAGGATCATAGGCCGGAACGAATTAAAAACGGCGCCGGAAACCGCGCCCTGAAAGGAGGAAGCGCGGCTTCCGGCAGTCGCTTGTACTAGAATCACCGACTACTGTCTGGACGAAAAGAACAGGTAAACCGGCGCCGATGAAAAAGTGCTTTACTCGCAATGATTGTCTGTCACACTACAG
>JAEUUV010000262.1 GCA_016787285.1 Saprospiraceae bacterium
ACGGATCTGGACGAATGCAATGCCACGCTGGATTTGCCGGCTACGCCGGACGACAACTGCGGCGTTTCATCCACGGTGTACACCGTAGCAAGCGACCCGATTTCATTCCCCTACGACTTCAAGGTGGGTACCACTACGGTAAACGTACTTGTAACGGACGTAAACGGCAACGAATCCACTTGCTCCTACGAGGTGACGGTGGAAGACAACCAGGATCCATCGCCCGGCTGCCCGATTGTGGAAGGCACTTTCGGTACGGACAATAACGTATGTCACGCTACACTGGATTTGCCGGCTTCTCCGTGGGACAACTGCATGGTCGCAACCACGGTGTACAGCATTGATGGCGACGAATTTGAATTCCCGCACGATTTCCCGACGGGTACCACGACCGTAGATGTGCTGGTAACGGACGTCAACGGCAACGAATCCGATTGCTCCTTCGACGTGACGGTGGAAGACGACCAGAACCCGACCTTCCCCAACCCGGACGACGTGACGGTGCATACCGATGCGGATGCAGCCACCTGCCCGACGCCGGCAGCCATTTCGCTGGTAGCCAGCGACGCTACACCGGTTGCAACGGGCAACACCCCGTTCACCTTCACGGTGCATGGCACTATGCAAAACGCACCGACCGTGTACAGCGACAACTGCTCCGAGGGCGCCGACCTGCGACTGTTTGCCTGGTCCATTAACGAAGAGTACTTCGTGGATGCCTGCTCCCGCCAGATTCGTGTGGTGTGGCGCGTGTACGACGCTGCCGGAAATTACCTGCAGCGCGACCAGATTTTCACCATCGTGGACGACAAAGACCCCGTCTTTACCGCCTGCCCGACTGCTGAAATTGATCTGGGCTGCAATCCCTCGCTCGAAGTACTGCCCTCGGAAGGATCAGCGCTCTTCTGGGCCGGTCCGGCCACCGATGAGTGCGGCGTAACCATGAGCGAAAGCCCGGGCATGATTACCGGCGACTGTGATAAAACACAGGTCTGGACGGTCACGGCTACCGACCCCTGCGGCAATGCTACTCCATGTGTGGTGACGTTTGTTTGGACGGAAGACCTGACGGCGCCGGTATTCGACGCTTGCCCGGAAGCGCCCATCAGCCTCGGCTGCAACCCGATGTCCTTGCCCGACGAAGCAATGGCCATTGCAAGTGCCGGCTCGGTGACGGACAACTGCGACCCGGATATTGCCGCCACCGGCGGCGACATCACCGGCACATGCTACAAAACGCAAGTGTGGACGGTCACAGCCACCGATGCCTGCAACTCGGCGGCTACCTGCGTGGTTACCTACACCTGGACGGACGATACGCAAGGCCCGACCTTCGCCTCTTGTCCGGAAGGTACGCTCGAAGTAAACCTGGGTTGCAACCCGGCAGAAAGCGAATCGGGTAATATACCTGCCATTTCGGCGGTGGGTACCATCAGCGACAACTGTGCGCCCGATATGGTGGAAGCCCTCTACGAGACTATTTCCGGCGATCCCTGTGACAAGGTGCGTACCTGGACCGTTACGGCCACCGATGCCTGCGGCAACCCGTCGAACTGTGTAGTCACTTTCAACTGGCAGGAATCTACGCCGGTGGTTCTGACTTGTCCGGAAGACTTTACGGTATCCGCCTGCCTTTCGGCTGAGGAAGTGGAAGACGCCTTCAACGACTGGCTGGACAACGCATCGGTAAGCGGTGGCTGCAATCCCGTGCTGGACAACGACAACGCCGGCCCGCCCAGCCATACAGGCGGCAGCGTGACGGTGACGTTCACGGTGACCAGCGACTGCGAAGGCGAAGTAACCTGCTCGCGCACCTTTACGGTCACGTCCTGCCGCACCATCGCCGGCCGACTGATCTGGAAAGGCGACGGCATGGCAGGTGTACACGATGCTTTCGTGCCGTTGGTGAACATGGCTATGGTTCAGGTGGACATTTTTGATTCCACCGGCTATGACGGCGCGTACAGCCTGAATGCCGCACCGGGAATTTACGCCATCTGCCCGGCACGCGATACCACGAATCTGTTGAACGGTGTAAATGTCGCCGACCGAATAGCGATCCAGCAGCACCTGACCACGTCGAACAAGATCACCGACTTCTACCGGTTTGTGGCTGCCGACGTCAACAACGACAACAAGATTTCAACCGCCGACGCTTCGATAATCAATCAGGCTGTCGTGTTCAACAGCAACTCCGCCCGGAACATCATGCGTTTGACGGGTTCGTGGCGCTTTATCCCGACCGCCTTCCCGGCGCCGTTGGCCTTCGGACCGTTCAATGTGCCGTACTACCCGAAAAAAGACACGGTGGATGTCACACTGGCCGATTCGTTGGCTCAAAACTTCTACGGAGTGAAAACCGGCGACGTGGTGGATGTTGTTACCGGCAATGCCGACCCGCACATGAAGCCCGACCCGGACGCCAAACCGCTCGTGTGGCGGGTACAGGATCGTATGCTGAAAGCCGGCGAAACGCTGGAGGTTGAGTTTGCTGCCACCAACTTTATCAACCTCGCCGGATTCCAGCAAGGCATGCTCTTCGATCCGACTGCCCTGCAGTACGAAGGCGCCACCGGGCTGAATACGCAAGTGGTGCTTACCGAAGAAGAAAATATCGGCGCTCAACTGGCGGAGCAAGGCGAACTTCGTATGCTCTGGTCGGAAGCGGAAGGCGTGACGCTCGACGGCGTACAACCCATGTACCGCCTGCGCTTTACGGCCCTGAAAGGCGGCCTGAAACTCAGTCAGGTACTTGCCCTGAACAGCGATGTATTCGAGGTGGTGGCATTTACCGAAGACTTGGCGCCGCGTGACGTGCAACTGGTATTTGCCGATATCAAACCCGGCAAAACCGTGCCCGGCCACCTGACGCCGAACATCGGAACCGCTGCACCGGTGGACTTGCTGGCCAACCGTCCGAATCCGTTCAACGACCGCACCACCATCGCGTTTATTCTGCCCGAGGCCTGCGATGCGCAACTGCGCATTTTCGACCTCAGCGGCCGCGAATTGTGGCGCTCCGACAAGACGTACCAAGCCGGCTATCACGAGGAAATCATTCACCTGGATGAACTCAACGCCACCGGTTTGCTCTTCTACGAACTGACGACGCCGCAAGGCAAACAGACGCGCAAGATGATGGCGGTAAGGCAGTAAGTCTTGCGCTATCCTGCTACCCTGTGTGGCAATAATGGCAACGCGGATTACACGGATTACACGGATTTTCACGGATTTTAAAAAATCTGCGGGCATCCGCAACATCCGCGTACTCCGCGTTGCTATTATTGCCGCGCTCGGAAAAAAATCTGCGGGCATCCGCAACATCCGCGTACTCCGCGTTGCTATTATTGCCGCGCTCGGAAAAATCCGCGAGCATCCGAAAAATCCGCGTTGCTATTATTGCCGCGCAGGGAATCCTGTCACACAAAAAAACTGAGATTGCTATGAAGATCAACCAATTTATCCTTGCTTGTATCACTGTTCTGCTCGGCGCGCAGGTGCTGCCCGGACAGATGACCGACGCCGCGCTGGAAGCGGCGTTCGATAAAATCTGTACTCAAAAATTCCCCGACGACAGCCCGGGCGGCGCTGTGCTGGTGTCCAAAGGTGAACAGATTATTTACCAAAAAGCCTTCGGCCTGGACGATCCGGACAAAAAAACTCCGCTTCGTCCCGATATGGTGTTCCGGCTCGGGTCGGTCACCAAGCAGTTCACGGCAGTGGCTATTCTCCAGTTGGTGGAGCGGCGCAAAATTTCCCTGCAGGACAATATCACGAAGTTTATCCCCGACTACCCGACCGGCGGAAAAATCATCACGGTGGAGCACCTGCTGAACCACACCTCGGGCATCAAAAGTTACACCAGCATGCCGCTCTGGACGCCGGCCATCCAGCAGATGGACTTCACACCCAAGGCGCTGGTGGACTTTTTCAAAGACCAGCCGATGGACTTTGACCCCGGCGACCAGTACGCCTACAACAACTCCGGCTATGTGCTGCTGGGGTACATCATCGAGCAAGTGACGGGCATGACGTACGCCGATTACCTGACCCAAAACGTGTTCAAACCCGCCGGTCTGAAGCACACGTTTTACGAAAATCAACCCCGCCCGATCGCCGGCTGGGCCAACGGTTTTCAGCGCAGCACCGACGGAAAAATAGAGCCGGCTGCTCCGCTGAGCATGACGCAACCCTATGCTGCCGGTTCGTTGGCCGCTCCGGTGGAGGATTTGTACCTGTGGAATCGCGCCCTTTTTTCAGGAAAATTAATCTCCAAAGATTTGCTGCAAAAGGCACACACCCCCAACGTCCTGCGCAACGGCACCGACACCCGATACGGCTATGGCTGGCTCATGGGCAACATGCTGGGCAGCCCGACCGTGGAGCACGGCGGCAGTGTGCCCGGGTTTTTGAGCATGCTTATTTACCTGCCGAAAGAGGAGGTGTGTGTGGCCGTACTCACCAACTGCGACTGCAACAGCCCGAACGATGTGGCCGACAAATTAGCCGCGCTGGCTGCCGGCTACGAACTGGAACCGGGAGCGGTGCCCTTGAGCGAAAAAGTCCTAAAAACCTACACCGGCACTTTTCAGAACGACAAAGGCAACAAACGCATCATCCGGCTGGAGGAGGGGCGCCTGGTATCGCAGCGCATCGGCGGCGGTACGTTCAAACTCATTGCAGTGGAACGGGACAAATTCCGCTTCGAAGGCTCGCTCACCGAAGCCACCTTCCTGCGCGATGCCGGCGGCGCCGTGACGGGTATTTCGCTTGACACCCGCGCCGTAGCCGACGAGCACTGGACGCGCACCGAAGATGTGGTGCCGGTGCCGGTTACGGAAATAACGCTCACCGAGGAACAGTTGAAGCGTTTTGTCGGTGAGTATGCGCTGGCGCCGACATTTTCCATCGCAGTTACCCAGGAAGGAACGAAACTCTTTGTGCAGGCCACCAACCAGCCGCGTTTCGAGGTGTTTGCCAAGTCCGACCTGCGCTTTTTTCTGAAAGCAGTGGACGCCGAAGTCGAATTTGTGCCCGACGAAAAAGGGAGCGTGAACAAAATGATCCTGCACCAGGCGGGCCGCTCCATGCCGGGCGAACGGGTGAAGTGAGGCTGTTGGCCGGTTGCTTCCCCTGCGCAACCGGAACGTTGTGGTTTAACACCCATAGCCGCTACCGCAGTTTCACCCGGACATCGAAACCTGCCGTCTCGCCCAATTTCATCATTTCCAGGAAGTTGATCTTGCAGGAAACGGTTTTGCCGTCGGCGGTAAAGCCGCTGCCTGCTACTTTTTTTACATTTTTGGGGAAATGAAAATCGGGTTTTGCCCCCGATTCAGTCCGCTCTTTCTCCTACCTTTGCGGCCCTTCGGGAAATGCCCCCCCACTCAAAACTCAAAACTCAAAACTGAGTCATGTACAGAACCCATACCTGCAACGACCTCCGCCTCGCCGATGCCGGCAAAACCGTGACCCTGGCCGGCTGGGTCGCCATCGGCCGCGATCTCGGCGGCCTCACCTTCGTGGACCTGCGCGACCGCTACGGCATCACGCAGTTGGTGTTCGACATGGACGACAACGCCGAACTCTGCGAACGCGCCCGCCGCCTGGGCCGCGAGTTCGTCATCCAGGCCACGGGCCTCGTGCGCGAGCGCGCCAGCAAAAACCCCAACCGCGCAACCGGTGATGTAGAAATCCGGGTCACGGCGTTCGAGGTGCTCAATGCCGCCAAAACGCCGCCGTTCACCATACAGGACGACACCGACGGCGGCGACGACCTGCGCATGAAGTACCGCTACCTCGACCTGCGCCGCAATGCCGTGCAGCAAAATATCCTGTTCCGATCTGCCCTCAGCCTCGAAACGCGCAAGTTCATGGCAGGCCAGGGTTTTGCCGAAATTGAAACGCCGTTCCTCATCAAGTCCACACCCGAGGGCGCGCGCGACTTTGTCGTGCCCTCGCGTATGAACAAGGGGCAGTTTTACGCCCTGCCGCAGTCGCCGCAAACGTTCAAGCAAATCCTCATGGTGGCCGGGTTCGACCGCTATTTCCAGATCGTGAAATGCTTCCGCGACGAAGACCTGCGCGCCGACCGGCAGCCGGAATTCACGCAGATTGACTGTGAAATGGCCTTCGTACACCAGGAAGACATCCTGAACACCTTCGAGGGCCTGACGAAACACCTGTTCCGCACCACCCTCGGCATCGAACTGCCCGATTTTCCGCGCATGACCTACGACGAAGCCATGCGCCGCTTTGGTTCCGACAAACCCGACCTGCGCTTCGGCATGGAGTTCGTGGAACTGACGGCCCAGGCCAAAGGCAAGGGTTTTCCGGTATTCGACAGCGCCGAAACCGTGCTGGCCATCTGCGCCCCCGGTTGCGCCGGCTACACCCGCAAGCAACTCGACGAGCTGACCGAGTGGGTCAAACGCCCGCAGATCGGGGCCAAGGGCCTCGTGTATGTGCGCTACGACGCCGACGGTTCGGTGAAATCCTCCGTGGATAAATTTTACTCGCCCGACGACCTCAAGGTATGGCTGCAAGCCTGCGGCGCCCAGCCCGGCGACCTGCTGTTCCTGCTGTGCGGCGACGACGAAAAAACACGCAAACAACTCTCCGAACTACGCCTTGAAATGGGCAACCGGCTCGGGCTGCGCGACCCCAAGGTGTTCAAACCTCTGTGGGTCATGGATTTCCCCTTGCTCGAATGGGACGAGGAGGAAAGCCGCTTCTTTGCCATGCACCACCCCTTCACCTCGCCCAAGCAGGCCGATATTCCGAAAATGGAATCCGACGACCGCGAAGTGCTGGCCGGCATCCGCGCCGACGCCTACGACCTGGTGCTGAACGGCGTGGAAATCGGCGGCGGCTCCATCCGGATTCACGACCGCGACCTGCAAAGCCGCAACTTCCGCCTGCTTGGGTTTACCCCCGAAGAGGCCGAAGCGCAGTTCGGCTTCCTGCTTGGCGCCTTCGAATACGGCGCTCCGCCCCACGGCGGCATCGCTTTCGGTTTCGACCGCCTTTGCTCGGTGATGAACGGCATCAACAACATCCGCGACTTCATTGCTTTCCCGAAAAACAATCAGGGCCGCGACATGATGATTGACGCACCGGACGCGATCAAGCAGAAGCAGTTGGAGGAATTGGGGATTGCACTGAAAGGAGCGTGAGGAAGTTTTGAGTTTCGGGTTTTGAGTTTTGAGTTGACAGTGCTATTGGGATGGATAGCCTGACGAAAATTCAGGAAAACTTACCTTTGCACACTCCAAACAAACACCCCATCTGCTTGTTAACCCACCAAATCATCACGAGTAAATCATGGCCATAATCATCACCGACGAATGCATCAACTGCGGCGCCTGCGAACCGGAATGCCCCAACAACGCTATCTATGAAGGCGGTGTGGAGTGGGCTATTTCCGACGGCGATACCGTGAAAGGCAGCTATACGCTGGAGGACGGGCGTGTCGTGGATGCACACGCAAAGAATACTCCGGTTTCCGACGAGTACTACTACATTGTGCCCGACAAGTGTACCGAGTGTGTGGGCTTTCACGAAGAGCCGCAGTGTGCAGCAGTGTGCCCGGTGGACTGCTGTGTACCCGATCCGGACCGGACGGAAAGCAATGACCAGTTATTAGATAAAAAAGCGCGGCTGCATCTCTGACATCCCGCGTTCAGGATAAGTTTTCATGGTTCTTATTCTGCCTGCTGCCGGTTTCGGTCGGCGGGCAGTTTTTTTTGGGGGAGTATCACTGAGTTTTTGCCTACGTAGAGTAAGTGTCACAGCACCTCAGGGAGGGAAGGAGGCTCACAGAGTTTTGGTCATTCGCAGGAATTCGGCCACTCTTAGTTGGGAAAAAACTCTGTGAGCCTCTATTTTCTCTACGAGCCTCTGTGACACTTTTTCCTACTCCAACGCGCGTTTGAACGCATCCAGGCCGCGCCCGCGCGCAAATGTGTGCTCCACCATCGGCTTCGGATAGCGGGCCGTATCCACTTCCGGTACCCAGCGAAGGATGTAGCGGCGTTCGGGATCGAACTTTTTGGTCTGTTCCGCCGGATTGAAAATGCGGAAATACGGCGCGGCGTCGGTGCCGCAACCTGCCGCCCACTGCCAGCCGCCGTTGTTGCTGGCCAGGTCGTAATCAAGCAGTTTTTGGGCAAAATACGCCTCGCCGAGGCGCCAGTCAAGCAGGAGGTGTTTGGTCAGGAAACTGGCGGTAATCATGCGCACACGGTTGTGCATGTAGCCGGTGGCGTTCAGTTCGCGCATGCCGGCGTCCACGATGGGGTAGCCGGTTTGGCCGGCGCACCAGCGCTGAAAATCGTCAGGAGCATGGCGCCAGGGCACACGGTCGTACTGCGGCTTGAACGGACTGCCGGCAACGTGGGGAAAATGCGCCAGAATCTGGCTGTAAAAATCCCGCCAGATGAGTTCGTTCAGGTAGGTGTCGTTGAGCATTTGGGCATGGCGGGCTTTTTCGCGGATGCTGATGGTGCCGAAACGGAAATGCACACCGAGGCGCGAGGTGCCGGCCATGCCGGGAAAGTCGCGCGTTTTATCGTAAGTCCGGATAAGTCCGCGTGCTACGGCGGCGGGCGGAAACGGGATGCCGGCAGGTTCAAAACCGAGTTCAGTCAGTGTCGGAAACGGCAAGGGGGCGGTTTTCAGGAAGTTTCCCGCATACTTTTCGGTGGGGTAGGGGCTGAGGTAAAACGACGCGCGTTCGAGTCGGCCCTCTTCATCCAGTACAGTTTTCCAGCGGGTTTCGAGTTTGGCACGCCATTTCCGGCTGTACGGCGTGAACACGGTGTAAGGCGTGCCGTCGTCCTTGAGCACCTCGTTTTTTTCAAAAATAACGTGATCCTTGCTGGTGTGGAACGGGATGTTTTTTTCAGAAAGATGCGTCTGCACGGCGGCGTCGCGCTCCAGCGCGTAGGGTTCGTAGTCGCGGTTGGTGAACAACGCCTTGATGTCGTGTTCGCGCAACAGTTGCGCCCACACCTCCGGAGGTTTGCCGTGGCGGACGAGCAGGGTGCTGCCAAGCGCTTCGAGTTTTTGTTTCAGTTCGGCGAGTGCCCGGTGGATAAACTCAACGCGGGCATCCCGGCGCTCGGGCAGGTCGTCAAGGATGTTGGTGTCGAAAATAAACAGCGGCAACACGGGCTGTCCACTGCGCAAGGCGTGGTAGAGGCCTGCGTTGTCGTGCAAGCGCAGGTCGCGGCGAAACCAGAAAATGGCGACGGGCATGTTTTGATTGGCTGGATTGATTCGATTGGGCCGATTGATTCGATTAGGCCGATTGATTCGATTACAACTACCGGGAGAACGTCCATTTTTTATCTTCTTTCCCCTCCAGAATCACGCTGAAACGGCGGATATCGTCGCTCAGTTCAAACTTGATGTCGCCTTCGGCGTAACTCCTGGAATCTACCAGGATGCTCAGGGAGTTCGTCGGCGCGAGCGGGCCGGGCAGTTCGTCGGCAACGAGGCGGAATTTTTCGTTGCTCAATATGGTGTTGATGATGCCTTTGAAATTCAGCCCGACCGTCAGCGTGATCAAACTTTTGCCGCCTCCGTTGCTTTCAACGGAGGTTTTTACGACGGAATAAACCCGTTCGTACTGAAAATCTCCGGGCGCGAGGGTGATGGGTTGGGCCTGAGAAACATCTAATTGCCGGGTTTGAGCCGGCCGGGGCTTGGGCGCAGGTTCGGCAGACGCTGCGGGAGTTTCGGTCATTTGTGAAACAGGTTCAGGCTCGGACGGCACCAGTGCAGTATAGGCGAAGTAAAGAACCAGAAGGCCGGCTATCGCCGCAGCGGCAAAAAGCCAGGTGCGGTTGGAGTTGTGTACCACCGGCAAGGGCGCCGGAATTCCACCGGGCCTTCCCGAGGCGATCTCGACCAGTTCGAGCAGGTTTTTGCGCAAACGGGCTATTTCCGTGTTCGCCTGTTCGGCGCTCAGGACTCCGTTGCGCTGTTTCGCGCGCAACTCGTTCCATTGGCTTTCCAGCAGCACCAGGTCGTTGTACACGCCGTGCTGGTTTTTCAGGGCAAAAATGAGTTCGTCCAACTGGTTGTTGGCAAGGAGTTGAAGCAGGGCTTGTTTGTCCATGGTGTTTTTTTAGCAAAGGTAAATTTGTCCGGCAGAATATCGAATCAGGTTTGGTGCAGCCGCTTTTCCGGGTTGTCCGGCAAGGTCTGGAGTTTTTCTTCCCAACACAATTTTCAAACACTTTTTGACTGTGTCCGACTTGTTGATCCTGTCCGGCGTTTGTGCCTGAGCGCTGTTTGTGCGCGGCGTGATGACTGATTACTCCAAAATGAGTCGTTCGGAAATGTAAGTCCTCAACAAGCCTTAGGTTTGCGGTAAATTTTACTTCATGCGCAAAATAACCGCCCGGAGGATTTACCCCGTCGCCTCCGAACCACTCGAAAACGCCGTGCTCGTGACCGACGACCACGGGAAAATACTGGCCATCGAGCCGCTGGAACAACACGACCCCGCCGGCCTCGAACGCTACGAGGGGGTGCTGGTACCGGGCTTCGTGAACACCCACTGCCACCTCGAGCTCTCACACATGAAAGGCCTGGTGGACACCGGCACGGGCCTCATCCCGTTCATCACCGACGTGGTGACCAAACGCAATTTTCCCGCCGAAGCCATCGCCGAAGCCATCGCCCGCGCCGAACAGGAAATGCTCGACGGGGGCATTGTGGCCTTGGGCGACATTTCCAACACCACCGACACTCTATCCGTAAAAGAACAGGGGCGCATGCGCTACCATACGTTTGTGGAACTGTTTGATTTTCTGCAGGACACCAACGCGGAACCAACTTTTGTCAAAGGGAAAGCCGTGTACGACCGGCACCAACCCGCAGCCGGCAGCGCCAAAACCTATGTGCCGCACGCGCCGTACACCGTCAGCCCGGCATTATTCGGGGAAATAAATGCCGCCAACGCCACCGATTCTGCCGGCACGGTCAGCATCCACAATCAGGAGACGCCGCCTGAAAACGAGATGTTTTTGCACGGTACAGGGGCGTTTTTTGAATTTTACAGACGCTTCGGCATTTCGCTGGAGCATTTCCGGGCCATCGGGCAGCCGTCCATCCACTACGCCCTGCGCCACCTCGATCCGGCCCGGCGTACGCTGTTCGTGCACAACACTCTCAGTACACCCGACGACATCCGCGCGGCGCAGGCCTGGAGTCCACACACCTTTTGGGCCACCTGCCCGAATGCCAACCTGTACATCGAAAACCGGCTGCCCAACTACCGCCATTTTCTGGATACCGGCGCCCGCGTCACCATCGGCACCGACAGCCTGACCTCCAACTGGCAGTTGTCCATACTCGAAGAAATGAAAACCATCGCCCGCTACCAGCGCTATGTGCCGTTCGGGGCCATGCTGCGCTGGGCCACCCTGAACGGCGCCGAAGCGCTCGGGTTCGACGACACGTTGGGCAGTTTCGAGGTGGGGAAAACGCCGGGGGTGTTGCTGCTCGAAGGGCTTGGTGAAAATGGTTTGCCCGAAGCCGGCACAACGGTGCGGCGCTTGGTGTGATGGTTGAGAGAATTGCGCCGAAAGGATGTCGCAAATCATTTTTGGCCGACAATTTGTTCAACAAGGCTGTCGGCAGCCAAATCGTGAGTAACTTTCGGCTCGAAAACACACTACTGAACAAGACATACTTTTTGCCATGCGCACGCGCACTTTGCACCTCCTCGCGTCACTCATCTTGATAACAGCCCTGCCGGTTGTTTCCCGTGCAGGCTGTACCGACAGCGTACACGTCAGTGTGGACGCCGTGCAGTGCCACGGCCTGCGCAACGGCGTGATCGAAATCAAGGAAATTTTTGGCGGTAAAGCCCCATATTATTTTTCACTTGACGGCCAGTCGTACAGCACCCGCCCGGTATTTGATCTGCTTTGGGCCGGGAATTACGTGTTGCATGTGCGCGATTCCACGGGCTGCGTGCAGCGTTACCCGGTGACAGTGCCGGAACCGGTAGAAATGACGGTTGCGCTGACGGTCAACGATACCATGCCCGCCGCCGGCCAGTGGATACAACTGAAAGCAACGGTAGAGCCGCCCGGCACGGTACTGAACTCGGTATCCTGGCGCCCGCCGGCGCAGTTTGCATCGCAGTACCAGTTGAACCAGTCGGTACGTATTCTGGAGGATACCGACTTTTCGGTGGAGGTGCGCAATGCAAACGGCTGTGTGGCACGGGACGAACTGTCTGTAAAACTTCGGAAAACCAGCCTGTACTTTCCCAACGTATTCATGCCCGGCAGCAATCAGAACGGGTATTTTACGCTTTTTGCCGGAGAAGGTGTGGCACGGATTGCACTGCTTCAGGTATTCGACCGCTCGGGCACCCTGATTTTTGAACGCCGCAACTTTCCGCCCAGTGACCCGCTTCAGGGCTGGAACGGTAAATGGAACGGTCGCATGGCCTCGCCCGGCGTGTATCCCTGGGTCGGAGAGGTGGAGTTTCAGGATGGGAAGAAGCAGCAGTTTACGGGATCTGTGACTGTGGTGGTGGAGTAAAACATGAAAAACCTGTCTCGATTTTCCTCAGAACATGTTGAATAACCCGCCTGAAAAATGTTGACCATCGAAGCAGACCACGTTCTTCAAAAAACAGACTGGTCGGAAGAACGCTGGACGTTTGCCGAAGTGCTTGAGGCTTCCAATCCGTTTTACGGAGCACCACTCTCCGAACTAAATCCCGTTTTGCAAAAAGTCGCTGCACTGGCTTCTAAAAGGCCGCTCGAACTTTCGGAAACCGCCCGCCTGCACCTCGAATTCTGGTTGGATTTCCAGCCTGTAAAAATCCCGGAACAAAACTTCGTTTACAAAACGGGCGACACCTCCGGGAACCGCTGGTTGCTGGTGGTCAACGAATCAGGACTGCTTTTTCACGACCTCTCGAACCAGTATTCCGCACCGCAATATTCACTCACGGAACAGTCGTTCTGCGAATTCTGGTTTTACGGCCCGCATCGGCCCTTGCCGGATTTACCGATTCGGAAACAGGTCGTCGCTTTGCTCAAAGGCGCTTTTGCAAACCCGGATTGTGCCGCGGCGCAGGCACATTTCGAGTTATTTGAGTATCCAAAAAAGTCGCTCGAAGGACTGAGTTGGTCGGAGGGCGACCACGTGCGCCGCGATTATTTCAGCATAATCGGGTATGGCATCGAAATGAGCCACACCACCTTTCGGGACGGGCCGAGCGGGACGGGCTATTTGTCGTTCGAACGTTTTTTGAGCCTCCCTCCCGGAGAATTGGGTTTCATCTCGCCGGAGATACGGGAAAAAATAGAGGAATACCTCGAAAGAGCCTCGCGTTTCAGTCCGCCCAAACCCCTCGAAACTGAACCGAAACCGCTCACGCCGCGCGAAAAAATGGATATGGCGGAATCGCTGCTCCAGAATCCGGAGTCTGAAGAAGGGGCGGAAATTCTGATCTCGCTGCTCGAATACGAGGCCGAAAGCGACTACTGGCGCAATTACGTGTTCAACCGCTGCGCCAAACTGCGCGACAACCGCCGGGTGCAACAATTCCTCGCAGATTGCCTGCGCGGCGACAATGTCGTCTGGTTCGGAAAAGCACGCGACGTGCTTATGTTCCGAGGCTTGCAGCTCGGCGAAACGGCTTTGGCCGACCGCAGTTTGTTGCTCGGCCTGGATGGGGAAAAGGCATTGGCGAAAGACCCGGACACCCTTGCACTCGTTGAAAAAGCCGTAAATATCATCCTGAAAAAAATGTGAAATACCGCTGCCGGGCGACTTACCACGGCCCATTCTTCTTGACTTGATAAAACCGGGTGCCGTCAAACCGGAAAAGCCCTGCGCCTGCGCCCCACCACATGTTTCCAGCCCTGTCTTGATACATGCTCTGCACACAGCAGTTTAGCCCGTCTTCAGGGGTAAACACGGTAAACGCACCTGTATTTGGCAAGGGAACGGAAGGGTCGAATCTCGTGGTGCTGCCTCGTGCTGTCACCCAAATAATGCCCGATTCTTCTATACAGATGCCCCAAAACTCAGACCCGCCCAGTCCATCTTTGGGCGTGTATTCCGTCAAGGTTTTTCCATCATACTTGCAAATGCCGTTTCTCATGGTAAACCACATATTCCCATCTTTGTCCTGTGCCAAGCCTCCCGCATAGTTTTCTCCCAAGCCCTTCTTATCTGCAATATTGACAACTGTCAACCCATCATATCGAAAGACCCCGTTTCCAGAAGAGCCAAACCAAATACTGCCATTTTTATCTTCCATAATGCCCGAAACATTGATAGGGGGCAGCAGTTGAAACAGTGAAAAAGGCTGGCCGCCGAAACTGTCGGCAAATGGGTCGTAGCGGTAAACGCCGGCATGTGTGCCTACCCAAATCCCTCCTGATTTGTCAACAAGGATGCTTTTTCGGCTAATGTCAATATGGTTCAGACCATCCTTTTTGCCATAATTCCTGAAAGTTATTCCATCATATTTATAAACCCCCTCGTCGGTGCCAAACCACAGGTTGCCATCCTTATCTTCATTAATGGCATGGACGGAGCCGCTGTTAAAACCATCATGATTGGAGAAGTAGGTCAACGATTTTACATCATACCTCACCACGCCTTCGCCCAGGGTGCCGAACCATAAATTCCCTTTCGAATCCTGAAAAATACTGCGGATGTATTGACTGACCAAGGTGGTGTCATTATCGGGAGGCAAAGGAACTGCCGGGGATTTACTTACTACCCTTGGGTTGTTTTGGGAAGCACCTGGTAGCATGGGCGTGTATGTTTTTTCTTGTCCGTCGCAGGAAGAAAAAATAGTCAGAAAGGCGAAAAGCAAGATTTTGTCCAATGCCATAATTGTAATTTTTACTGAGTTTCTTTTGAACTCATATTGGAAGGTGCATGATTCGGAGCACCAAGTTATGACGCTAAGGGTGGCAATCGCCCTCGCTTGTTCGGGTCGGAGACTCACGAGCAGGTCCCAGTTGCCCCTGACTGCCAATACCGTGACACCGGCGATCTGCCCTTTCATTGCCTAATGGGAGGTATACCCGAAACTCCCCCGAGGAACATGCACCACAGCTCCGCCCTGCAACCGGAACAGCCCGCCCGACAAGCCGAACCAGACCTGCCCGCGCTTGTCTTCCAAAATGCTCTGTACGCCAATGGTCGAGGTCAAGTCCATGCGGTCGGTGCCCCGAAACAGGTGGAAGGATTTGCCGTCGTAGCGGTACACCCCCAGGTTGTTTGCGCCAATCCAGAGGTTCCCTGCCCGGTCGGTGGCAATGGCGTAGGTCTCGTTCCGGCTCAGACCCTCGATATCCCGGAACTGTACGAGCGACTTGCCGTCGTATCGGCTCAAGCCGCCGTCGCCTTTCCTGCTGCCGGGGTCGGGGTGGTCGTTCTCAGCGACCCGTGAGCCGAACCAGATATTGCCCTGCCCGTCTTCCCGGATGACTTGCACGTTGTTGGAGGCAAGCCCCTCTTTTTTGGTGAAATGCGCGAATGCCTTGCCATCAAATCGGCAAGCGCCGTAGCCGTCCCTGCCGAACCAGATATTGCCCCGGCTGTCCTGCATGAGTTCCGTGACCCAATATATCGTTGAGTGGTAAGGGAGCAGTTCCACATCCGGGAGCGGCAAGTCGAACCTGGAAAAACTGCGTCCGTCAAACCTGCAAACCCCGTCCCAGGTGCCGACCCACAGCATACCCGTTTTATCTAAGAGCAAGTTGGAAACACGGTCGTTGCAGAGACCTTCTTTTTCGGTGAAATTCCTGAAAAATATCCCGTTGTATTTCGACAACCCGGAATGGGTGCCGAACCACAAATTGCCCGCACCGTCTTCGACAATGTCCACGACCGTATTGCCGGGCAAGCCATCGTCGGTGGTGAGGTAGGTGAGTGTTTTCCCGTCGAAACGGGCCACACCCTGCCCCACCGTACCGAACCAGAGGTTGCCTTTCGAGTCCTCAAATATTTCTACCACATAGTCGGCAATCTGCTGGTCGGTCGCCAAGGCATAGGGGCTGCCTACCGGAGCAACGGGAGCATTTTGCCCGCCGCATGAACCGAGAAATGCAACCTGGAGGATAATCTGGAACAATTCGATTTGCTTCATTTCTTTTTAGGCAAAAGTAGGTCAAGGTACCCGGGGAGCGGTTTTTCGTTTGTAAAACATTGTAAAGGAGGGGTAAATGTTGCAACATGCGCTTAAATGTGCCGACATTTGCCGCCCGTTTTCACCTCCTGTACATCGTACCTGCTCCATGAAAAGTGTCGCCGTCTTCTGCGGGGCCAACCCCGGCAATCAACCCTGGTTCGCAGCCGCCGCTGCCGAACTCGGCAAAACGCTCGCCGAACGCAACATCCGCGTCCTCTTCGGCGGCGGTAGTGTGGGACTCATGGGCATTCTGGCCGATGCCGTGCTCGCGCATGGCGGCCCCATCACCGGCGTCATCACCGACCAGTTGAACGGCCTCGAACTGGGGCACCCCGGTGTGCACGACATGATCGTGGTGGAGTCTATGGCCGAGCGCCGCACCTTGCTCATCAAAGGTACCGACGGGGTCATCACCCTGCCCGGCGGCTACGGCTCCATGGATGAACATTTCGAAGCGCTCACCCTGGCCCAACTGCATCAGTACCGCAAACCCGTGGGCCTGCTCAACGTGCGGGGCTACTACGACCCCATGCTGCATATGCTGGAACACATGGTGCATTTTGGTTTTCTGAAAGAGCAGAACCGTGGGCTTTGCATAGATGCCGCTACCGTACCGGAATTGCTGGACAAAATGGCGGCTTATGAGTATCAGGCAGTGCACAAGTGGCTTGTCGAAAAGTCGTAGCGTCACACTGTCGGGGGGAGAGGCGCAGGTACCCCGATGAAAGCCGGGGACGCTTGTGTGTCGTCATGTTATTGGCTGCAGGGTACTTGGGATGCACAGCAGGGATCACGGGTTGCCGCGTGGTCTTCTCCCGTGTTGGGCTTCGTAGGCCTTGATGTGTTCGTTTTCGATTTCCTCCGCACGTTTTCTTCCGGGAATGCCTGTCAACAAGATTCTTGATAAAAAGCGCAGGAACCCGACCAGTCGGTTGTATTCCCGTATCTGCCTGTTTGCACGAGGAGAAGAGCCATCGGCGTACAACGGGCTTCCACAAATGCCGTATTTGTACACATCATCCTCCAAAGTATCATAGATCTCATAGAGGGGGTGCTCTTCCTGATTGTCGTGGGAGTTGGCGTGTGGCTTCATCCGAGGTTGCCTTTGACTAATTCAGGGAGAGATGGGCCATTCGGCCAGCCACTTGGGTTGCTGAACATCTCGTAACTCAGCGTCGGCAAAAAATCGTAACGATCGGAACCGGTTTTCAGCCGATGTGCCTGCTCTGCCAGGTACAATAGCGGCTCAAAGGTGTGCTCCTTGGGCATTATGGATGGTTTTTGCAGGAGTTTTTCGTAAAACTCACGTCCGTTCGCAACGGCACAGCATCGGGCGTACAGAAAAACATCGGCTGAAAAACGGCTGTGGCTGGAAGCATCCCAGCCCAAGACTCGGGCAAATGTTTCCCGATCAAGTGCGTACAGTTTTTCTGCCAGTATCTGGTCAAAACGAAAAATATCTTCTTCCGAGAAAAGGCTGAGGGCTTCCACAGCAGGAGCGATAATGTCCTGGCTGTTTTTCCGACCCCAGTCCAAAAGTGCAATAATGCCCCAAAACTGCTCCTCGCTCATGGCTGCACCTTCCGAAGGGATTTCTGTTTCGATGCGAACCATGGCCGACGGATATTTTTTCTGTAAATCCTGCACCGTCGTGGGGTCAAGTGATTTGAGCGGAAGTTTTATAGCGGTATGCATGGCAAATTCAATTTCAAGCAAAGGTAAGGGTTTGTGTTTCAAAATAGTTGGTGCGTGACCTGTCACTTGATCCCAGCGGTTTTCACCGTTCCTAACGTTTGCGAAAATCACAAAAAAAAGCGCCCCTTCCTTCAGGAGCGCTTCTTCTTCAAAATTTCTTCGTCAAATTTCCCGGCAACCGTAACGCGGTTCAGACGGGTGGAAAAGTGTGGGAAAAGCATGAAGGGTACAAAGGATAGTACCGCTTTGGTG